>NZ_JALHPM010000334.1:0-3767 GCF_022842525.1 Luteitalea sp. | reverse complement strand
TCCTCGCTGAAGAGCAGTTGCACGAGCAGGTTCGACTGCAGGCTGAGGCTCTGCCGCAGCCCCATCTGCAACGTGGCGGTGAGGTCGACGATCTCGTAGCCGAAATCCATCGCGATCAAGCACCAGTCGTGGGCCACGCCGGTCCCGAGCGCGGGCACGCCGCCCATCGCGAGCTGATCGACGTCTAGCGCCGCCGTGAGCAGCGTCTTCTGGTCGCTGCCACGGACCACGTTGCCGTCGTAGGCTCCGCTCGGCGCGACGCGCCAGTCGCCCGCCGTGATCGTGGTCGACCCGAGTTGGTACTGCGAACCGATCCCGCCCTGATTGGTGCCCAGCACGCGCAGTTGACCGCTGTCGTTGCGATTGACCGACACGATCTCGGGAGAACGATCGACGTTGGCCAGGGTGCGGTAGGGCGTGTTGGTGGTCGATCCATCGGTGAATCCGCGCCTGCCCATCCGGTAGTCGTGGTCGCCCATGAGCCCGCTCGTGACGAAACGCATGTAGCCGCCGAGGTAGATCTGGAGAATGCCGTCCACGTAGGCCGATGCATTCGGGGATTGCACGCTGAAGGAGGAAGCCCCCGACTGCAGTGCGCTGCCGGCCAGCGAGAAGGCCTGTCCCTTGACGATCGTGCCTGGCGCGTTGAGCGAGACGCTGTAGCCCAGACTCGCGTCGATCGATCCTCCGGTGACGTTCGCACCGACCCCGATCCCGGCCCGAAGATTCGCATCGAACTGGAAATAGGGGTCGACCGACCAGGAGGAATTGAACGGCGGCACCGTCCCGCTGCGGGCCGCGGGAGTGATGCCGAAGAAATCCTGGTAGCCGAACTGAAACGCCGCGCCGCTGCTCCACAGACTCTGGCTCTGCGTTTCGAAGGTGATGGAGCCGTTGAAAACCTCTGCGGCGTGGGCGCTGGTCGCGAGAAGGCCGGCAAGGGCGACGGAGCGGAATCGTCTGCGCATGGGAACCTCCGACGGGGAAGCCAATGCCGCGTCGATCTGCGGTGCCCCAAAGATACGTCGGGCGAACGTGCGCAGTAACCCGAAGCCGGCCGTACGTTCTCGCGCTCGGGCGCCGGCATCCAGATCGCCGATCGGGGGCGGGTCCGCTCCCCCGACCGGCAGCGCGAATCAGTCGGCGCGCCGCGCCCGCCTGCGCAGGCCCCATCCGACGATCCCCAGCCCGCACAGCATCATGGCGTAGGTCTCTGGCTCCGGGACCGGCGCCGCGATGTCGACCCAGACCGCCTTGTGATCGGAGCTCGGCAACCCTGCGTACAAGCCGGGCTTGTTGAACTGGCCGACGAGGTCGAACAGATCTCCGCTCGTGTTGCCGTCGGCCTGATTGCCGTCGACGGGCCAGAAAACGCCTGCGTCCAGAATGGCGAGGTTTCCGGACGGAAGCACGTAGTCCACGCGCAGATTGCCCGGGTTGGCGTCGTTGAAGTCGGCTGTGTCGAACTTCGGATCCTGGACGTGCGCCAGGTTCCCTAGGTTGCCCCCGTTGTTGTTCGGGTCGGTCGCTGCCTGCGTGCCGCCGGCGGACTGGGGCGTGACGCTCACGTTGATCAGCGGATCGGTCAGGAGCTGGCCGATCGCGTTCGGGCCGATCCCCGGGGTGTTCGGTGCCAGGCACGTCACCTTGTAGCTGTCGCCGTCGCAGAGATCCGCGTTGTAGTCGCCGGCGATCACGAACCGCGCTCCGGCTGCGAGACCGCCGAACGTGCCGGCGTCGTCGTAGATGTAGCCCGCTCCGTTCACGTAGTCCTTCCAGAACCGGATCTCGTCATGGTTGCGCTTGCCGTTGCGATCCTCGCTTCCGTCGAACACGGGTGGGGTGGGGTGTGCCGTGAGGAAGTGCACCTCCACGCCGTTGATCTTGAGGGTGACGTCGACGTGGTTCTTCGAGGAGAGCCGCAGGGCCGCGATCTCGGCGGGCGAATAGAAGCTCGCGAGGTTGTTCCCGCCGCCGCTGGGATCGTTCGTGAGGAGATTGTTCGGCATGTCCTTCCAGAGGAAGTTCTGGAAGCTGCGCACCCGCACGATCTCGTACTTCGAATAGATCGTCATGCCGAACTGGCCGGGAAAGTTGCCGAAGCCGAACGCGTCGTCTCCGTATCCCGCAACCCCCGGGGTCGAGACCGGTGTTCCGGCCGGCAGGCCCGAAGCCGGCGGGGTGAAGTTGTTCAGATCGAAGCCCGAATGCAGACCCGTGTTGGTGTTCGGCGTGTACCGGTGGGCGAACTCGATCGGGCTCGTGCTCCCCCGAACGGCGTTGCCCTGGGGCACCGAGAGGAAGTTCGACTGGAACAACCCCGCCGCGCTGCTCGAATAGCCGCGCGGCATCGGCACGCCGGAAGCGGTCGGAGCGCCGTTGAGGTCGAAGTCGAACTCGTTGATCAGCAGGACGTCGGGCCGCACGCGCTGGATGATCTCGGCGACGTTCCGGGCCTGCTGGATCCGTCGTCCGACCGTCGTCGTGAAGTCGGCGCCTCCGGGATTCGAGAGGTCGGAGAGGAGTTGTCCGACGGCGTCGCGGTTGAGCGACGCGTTGAAGGTGGCGAAACGGACCGTGGGCGACGCCGAAAGGTCCGTACCCGCGGCAGTTGCCCCCCCGGACAACGCCAACGCTACGGCAACCGCCAGTGACTTGCGCATGATCTTCATGCGTATCCTCCCTGAGTCTCGTGTGGTGACACCGTACCCGTGCGACGGCGCGCTCGCGGAATGCACCGTCGCTCCCGGGGCTGGACGGACGCGGCACCCGGGGCCGCCTTGCGGCAGGTGATCCCCGGCGCTCACCTGCGTGAGGCTAGCGTCCGAACGTGACGCGACGACGCGCGGAAATGCCAATTGAAATGGTCCCACCGAACCATGCACGGTGACCGATCGCCGCGTCGAACCCAGCGTGCAGGGAAGCCCGCACGGCCCGCGGCGTCGACGACGATGGGGAGATCGCCTCTGCAGAGGGGCGAAGCCGACGCCTGGTCGAGGAGCGGTGTCGCCCGGCGGCAGAGCGTCGACTCGCCTTGCTTCCTCCCGTCGATGCAGGGGTCATGCGGCTCTTCCGGCCGTCCCTGCGGTCCACGCCGAGGGGCCGGGAGGAATCAACGCACCGCAGCCCTGCCGATCAGCGCGAGGTAAGTACCGCCGCGAAGCCAGTCGTGTGCCACGCCCAGGCTCGCGGTTTGCACCCCACCCACTCTCCCCGGCCGAAATGCCACGGTGATGGTGCACCCCTGGCCGCCGGCAAGCTCACGGCCGACGGTACAGTCGGTCGCGGTGATCGCGAACCGCGGCGCGTTCGGCCCGGCGATGGCCGGCCCCGAACGCAGACGCACGGCCGTGGCACCGACGTTGGCGAGACGAATGGTCGCGGTCGGTTCGCTGCCGTTCGTGGGGCCCACCGCGAAGGTGACCCGTTCGGCCGGCGTGAACCCGCCTTCCGGCCCCACCGTGCCCACGCGCAGGTCCGGGCTCGGAACGTCCGGTCGCGCAAGGTAGGCGGCCAGATCCGACATGTCGGCCGCGGTGACCTGACCGCGCAGCGGAGCCATCTGGTGGATCGTGGCGAGCGCGTACTCGATCGCCTCCGGCGCGCCCGCTGCCTTGCCGATGCCGTGCAAGCCCCCAGGGATTCCCCCATGGCAGTCGATGCAGCTGACTCCTGCACCCGTGCGGTGACCGATGTCGTGGTAGAGCAGCTTGCCGCGCAGCGCATCCTGCGCCTGCGCCCCGCCCGCCGCGCCGAGGGCTCCGACG
>NZ_JALHPM010000333.1:0-3789 GCF_022842525.1 Luteitalea sp. | reverse complement strand
GACGTCGGGCGTGATCAACAGGTGTTTCACCGACCACGACCAGTACAGCTCGACCATCATTTCGCTGGGCCGCACCGGCGCGCCCGCATAGAGCCTTTGGTTCGTGGCGTTCCAGGCGATGCCGAGGCCGATCTGGTCTTGCGGCGCACGGCCCAGCGGATTGTTGTAGACGGCGCCGCCCGAGATCGACGACTGGATGTACCAACTCGAGTTCCATGCGGTGTTGGCACGTACGAACAGGCCCCATTTCTCGTCGAGCGTCTGGGAGGCGTTGAACGACAGGCCCGAACTCGCCTGCGGCTGCATCGGGACGCTCGGCAGATTGTAGTAGAGCAGCGAATAGGTGCCCTTGCCGAGCCTGCCGAGATTGGGCGACACGGCGCCGTAGAGGAACCAGGAATACTGGCCCTGGAACGCCGTATTGAACTGGATGTAGTTGGAAACCGCGACGTTGTTGGCGTCCTGGAAGCCCGCGATCAAGGTCAGCTCCTTGGTCGGATTGACCTGGACATAGGCACCGAGGCTGCCCTGCGAATAGTTCTGGCTGCCGTTCTGCGCCAGCGAGTAGCCAAGGAAATTGACCTGCTCGTTGCCGGAGTAGGCATTGGTGTCGAAGTTCGAGAAAGGAAACTGACCCAGAGTGAGCGACACGAAGTGGCCGGGGAAGTCGTGCGTGTAGCTCACCTGCGCGAAGGTGAGCTGGTTGACCGGATAGTCGTTGACCGGACTGTTGAGGAAGAGCCTGTTCTGCAGGCTCTGGCCGGTCTGGCCCGACCAGTACTGGGCCGCGAAATAGGCGAACTGGAAGGAGCCGGCGCCGATCCCGGGATCGTCGAACATCTTCCAGTTCAAGGCCGGCGAGAACTGGGCCTGCACCGCTCCATAGTCGCTGCCGGGCGCTCCCCACTGGCTGACGACCGACGACGTCATCGAATAGAAGATGCCGGTCGAGTCCTGGATCTCCTTCTTCGCCAGCGCATAGCGCCGGGCGGCATCGTCGAACTCTTGGTCGAGAAAGTACTGCTCACGCACTTCGGCCGAGCGCATCCGGTTGTGGACCTTGCCGACATGGCGCACGCCGTCGGCGTCAGCCGTTTGCTGCGCAGCCGCCTCCGCGAGGGGAAGGATCAGGGCCGCCAGCCCGCCTATCCACGCCGTCGAACGCATCGGTTCCTGCCGGCCCGCGTCACGGCTTCAGTGCCTTGTCGAGGAACGCCTTCACGTCGACCACGAACTGCTTCCAGGCAGGCTCGTAGGCACCGTAATGCGCCCCGCAGCAACCGCCGGGCTTGCTGCGATTGCCAACCCCGCTGAGATAGCGCACCGGCAGGCCGAGCGCATCGAAACTGTGATGCGCGCCCTCGTAGATCTTCGTTTCGACGAGATCACGGCCGCGCACGACACGGTCCATCACGGCGCGGCATTGCGCGACCGGCGTCCAGTCGTCGAGTGCGCCCATGGCGAGCAGGATCGGTTGACGCACCGCGAGGCGCGGCCCCAGCGCATCCGCCAGCGCGCAATCGGGATAGAGCAGCACCACCGCCCGCGCCGCCGATGGCGCGGTGCTTTCCGGCGTGGCCGAAAGGGCACGCAGCATCGCGACGCCACCGCCGTAGGAATAACCCATGTAGGCGAGCCGCCGCGGATCGATGCCCGGCTGCTTCGCCAACCACGCAAGGGTCGCATCGATGTCCGCCGCCCGCACCTCGGCCGCGGCGGGCGTCGGCCAGTTGCGGCCGCACACGTCCTTGAGGCCGCGCGCCGAGAAACTGTCGACCACGAGCGCGGCGTAGCCCCACGATGCAAGGAGCCCCGCCATGCGCGCGGTGTTCTGCCCCGGTCCGCCGCAGCCGTGGAACAGCGCGACCGCGGGCACCGGCGCCGTGACGTTGGCAGGACGGAAGAATTGCGCCGCGAGCTGAAGCGTGCGACCGCCCTGCTCCACCGGAACGCGGACGTTCTGCTGGGCCGAAGCAGGCATTGCACACAAGACGGCGAGCAGAACGAGGATGGAGGTCGTCCATGCTGCCGCTGCGGCTCGGGCTTGCCCGCGTCTGTTCGGCCACCGAAGATGCATCGGCCGGAACGTAAACCATGCAAGAGCAGAGACAACAGGTGGATTGCCCGTGAACGAGACGATCTACACCATCTCAACCTGGGTCATCCCGGCGATCCTTGCCATCACGCTGCACGAAGCCGCGCACGGATTCGTGGCCCTGCGCTTCGGCGACCGCACCGCCTGGCAGCAGGGCCGCGTGACCCTCAATCCCTTCAAGCACATCGACCCGTTCGGCACGATCATCCTCCCGGGCCTGCTGATCTTCCTGCGCGCGCCCTTCCTGTTCGGCTACGCCAAGCCCGTGCCGGTGAATTTCCGGGCGCTGAACAATCCCAAGCGCGACATGGTCTGGGTCGCCGCCGCCGGGCCCGCCACGAACGTCCTGATGGCCGTGGCCGCGGGCCTGCTGGCGCACCTCGCCGTCCTCCTGCCGCAACCCGCGGCGACGTGGTCGATCCTCAACATTGAGAACGCGATCCTGATCAACGTCCTGCTCGCCGTCTTCAACATGGTGCCGCTGCCGCCGCTGGACGGCGGCAGGGTCGCGGTCGGCCTGCTGCCCAACAGCCTGGCTTTGCCGCTCGCCCGGCTGGAACCCTACGGCATGCCGATCCTGCTCGGCCTGATCTTCCTGCTGCCGCTGATCGGCCGGCAGTTCGGGGTCGACCTCAACGTCATCGGCTGGATCCTCGGCGAGCCGGTCAACTGGCTGGTCAACCTCGTGATCCGCGTCACCGGCAACGGCTGACCCCAAAAGAAAAGTGCCGCCGCCGGGAATAAACGGCCTCTCCCCGGCGTCTCTCCCCTGCAGACCAACTGCTGCATGGGAGTCACACAATGCTGAAGTCGATCCTTTCCGCCGCCGCCGCTCTGGCGGTCCTCGCCGCCGGCAGCGCGTTCGCCGCCGAGCCCGCCTCCGCCACCCCGCCCGCCATGAAGAACGGCATGCTGGTCAGCGCAAGCGGCATGACGCTCTACACGTTCGACAAGGACGCCACGCCGGGCAAGTCGGTGTGCAACGGCCCGTGCGCCACCAACTGGCCGCCGGCCCTCGTCGCCGACGGCGCCAAGGCGTCGGGCGACTGGAGCATCATCACCCGCGACGACGGGCTGAAGCAGTGGGCCTACAAGGGCAAGCCGCTCTACGCCTTCGCCAAGGACACCAAGGCCGGCGACACGACGGGCGACGGCTTCCTGAACGGCGCCTGGCACATCGCCAAGTAACGCGACGCGTACGGACCGAAGGATACGGTGCCGGCCAAGGTTCGGCCGGCACCGGCCTTCCTGTAGAGTAGCCCGATGGCCGATGCGGAAGCCCTGCTCGAACCGCTGATCCCCGCGTTGCGCCGCTATGCCTATGCGCTGCTGCGCGACCACGATGCGGCCGACGACCTGGTCCAGGACACGCTGGAGCGCGCGCTGTCGCGCTGGGCGCTGCGGCGGCGCGACGGCGACCTCCGCGCCTGGCTCTTCACCATCCAGCGCAACCTCTACGTCTCCGCGCTGCGCCAGGGCCAGCGGCGCGGCGCGTCTGTCGAGCTCGACGACGCGACGATGCCGGCGACCGGCGCGCAGCAGGAAAGCGGCCTCGAGGTACAGGACATCCTGTCGGCGCTCGACCGACTTCCGGAGGAGCAGAAGTCGATGCTGCTGCTGGTCGGGGTCGAGGATCTTTCATACGACGATGCAGCGAAGGTCATGGGCGTGCCGATCGGCACCCTGATGTCGCG
>NZ_JALHPM010000332.1:0-3817 GCF_022842525.1 Luteitalea sp. | reverse complement strand
CGCCGACGCGCAGTCGCCGCCACAGGTCGATGGCGCGGACAGCGGTCGGCCCATGCGAACGCTGTTCGGTGGCGCCACCGACGAGATCCCAACCAATCAGGGCTTGAATCTGTCCGCCGCACTCTTCGGCGGGTACGACGACGACATCTTTGCCCGTGGGCAGAACCCCGGTCTCGGGCGCCCTCGGGTGTCGGGCGAATTCATCGGGGGCCAAGCCGGTCTGAGGTATTTCAAGCGCGTCGCCACGGCGACGGTGCAGGCCACGGGCGCGACATCGGCCCGCTACGTCACCGACAGCCAGGAGTTGGTGCCCACCTTCCACGCCGGGACGATTGCGGTGGCCAAGGAATTCGGCCCCCGTACATCGCTTCAGGTGCAGCAACTCGTTCTCTACCGCCCGTTCTTCAGCGCGGCTCCCTTCCCCGGCCAATCGGGGACCGGGGCGACTTTTGCTGGCGCCGAGGCAGGAGTTGGCGGGGATGTCGGCGCCGGCATCGGCGCTGGGCTCGACGACACGACCATCAGCTCCGAGCGAACGGCGTTGCAGTATGCGACCTCTGCAATCTTCACGAGGCGGTTGTCGGCGCGGTCCCGGTTCGAGTTCTTCGGCATGTATGGCCAGTCGAACTTCGGACAGTCGGCGCAAACCACCAACGTGGACAATACCAGGGCGCAGTTGGGCGGCCGCTACGTCTATGACCTGACCTCGTTCCTGGCGGCGCGCCTTGGCTATGGCGCTCGCCGGTACGGTGCCACCGGTGGCCAGGGTGGCCTCAACCATGACATCGACATCGGGTTGGTGCTGAACCGCCCCTTCCAGTTCCGGCAAGGCCGGACCGAGTTCTCGGCGATCACCGGCACGACTCTGCTTGTGCGTGACCGCGTCGCGATCGGACAGGCGGGGGGCGACCGCACCCTGTTCCGGGTCATCGGCACCGGACGGGTCCGCCATACGTTCCGGGGTGACTGGGTGGCCGATGCGGCCTACACCCGCAGCGTGGGTTTCCTGGATGGTTTTCTCGATCCGTTTCAGGGCGACATGGTCACGACGAGCCTGAGCGGCCTCCTGACTCGCGCGCTCGAATTCCAGGCGCAAGCCGGCTACATGAGCGGTGCCATCGGCATGCAGGATCGCAACTTCGACACGGCGCTGGCCGGGGCACGGTTACGGCTCGGCCTGACCCAGAAGCTGGCACTCTTCGCCCAGTATTTCTATTTTCAGTACGCGTATGACGACGACGTCGCGGCCCAGTTGCTGGTCGCCCCCGAACTCGAGCGGCAGGGGTTCCGGGCCGGCCTGACGGTCTGGCTCCCGGTGCTCCGATAGAGGACAGACACCCGTGCTTCCCACTCAACAGATCACTCCCGACTGGATGCTCGGCGTCGTGAGGCGTCGACTGTGGTTCCTTGCGGTGCCGTTTGCGGTCGCGGCGTTGGGCTCTTTCGTCTACGCGCACCTGCAGCCGAACCGCTACCGGTCCTCGGCGGTCGTGCTCGTGACGCCGCCGCAGTTGCCGTCGACCGTCGTGCGATCCATGGTCACCTTGCCGCTCAACGAACGCCTCCCGATGCTGCAGGCGGAGGTCCTGAGTCGGGCGCGCCTCGAGCGCATCATCGTCGACTTCGACCTCTACAAGGACGAGCGTGCGACGGACCTGATGGAAGAGGTCGTCACCGCCATGCGGCGTGATATCAGCGTCAGCGTGGCCCGCGCCGCCAGCCGTCGGCCCGACGGCCTGTCCTTCACGTTGTCCTACTCCTCTGAGAATCCCCGCACCGCGTTCCGGGTCACCGAGCGCCTCGTGGGCCTGTTCGTCGACGAGAACGCACGGCAGCGCGAGACCATTGCCGAGGGCACGGACCAGTTCCTCTCTGCGGAGGTGGACACTGCGCGCACGCGCCTCGAGGAGACCGAGCGGAAGCTCGAAGCGTACAAGAAGCAGTACGGCGGCCAGTTGCCCGAACAGCTCCAGGCCAACGTGACGGCGCTACAGAACCTGCAGACGCAGATGCAGACCATCAACGAGTCCATCAGCCGCGATCGGACCGAGTTGCTGCAGGTGCAGCGGGAACTGAGCGACCTCACGGGCCTCGGACCAGGCTCCGACGAGCCGGTCGTGGATACGACTCCCATCTCCACTCCGTATGACGACGCCCTCATGAAGGCGCGTGCGTCGCTGGAAGCGCTCGAGATGCGGCTGACCAGCGACCATCCCGACGTCGCGCGGCAGCGGCGCATTGTCAGTGACCTCGAGCAGCGGGTGCAGACCGCTCAACTGCAGCGCCCCGTGAGCGGCGGCTCGCCTGCGCCAGCCCAGGGGCGCGTCAACCCGCTCGAGTTGCAGCGGCGAAACCGCATCACCGAGTTGCGCCAGCGCGAGGCCCTGCTGACGGGCCAGGTCGCCAACAAGCAGCGCGAAATCGCCGCCCGCCAGTCGCAGTCGGCGGGGTATCAGTCGCGCGTCGAGGCAGCGCCTTCTCGTGAAGCGGAGCTGATCGGCCTGGTACGCGACTACGAGACCCTCAAGGAGCGATACAACACCCTGCTCCTGCGCAGTGAGGAGGCCAAGGTCGCGGCCAACATGGAGCGCCGTCAGATCAGCGAGCAGTTCCGCATCGCCGACCCGCCACGCATTCCCGAGGCGCCCTACAGTCCGGACCGTCTGCGGATCACCGCGATGGGCGCGGCCGTGGGCCTGGCCATGGCTGTTGTGGTCATCGGCCTGCTCGAGTATCGCGATACCACGTTCCGATCCGATGCCGACATCATCGCGGCCCTTGCGCTGCCCGTCGTCGCCGTGGTGCCCACGCTGCTCACGTCGAGCGAGCGTCGCAGGAATCGGCGGCGGCGCTGGATGCTCTCCACCAGCGGCCTCGCGGCCCTGGTAGTCGGCGGCGCGGTGCTGTACTGGAAGTTTGGACTCTAGCCCATGTACGAGCAGTTTTTCGGGCTGCGCGAGCGCCCCTTCGACCTCACGCCGAACCCGCGGTACCTGTTCCTCACGAACCGGTATCGCGAGGCCCTGGGCAATCTGGTGTACGGCCTGGCCGGACGCAAGGGCCTCACCGTGGTCACGGGCGAGGCCGGCACCGGCAAGACGACCCTGCTGACCGTGGCGCTGGCGCAGTGGCGCGAAGCCGGTCACCTGGTCGCCACGCTGCGCAACCCGACGATGGACCGGCTGGAGTTCCTGCAGTTCCTGGCGCAGGAGTTCAGCCTGAGCGAGGCGGCGGCGCAGTCCAAGACCGCCATGCTCAGGGAGTTCGAGGCGCTGCTGCGTCAGCGACACGCCAGCGGGTTGCTGACGGCCCTGGTGATCGACGAGGCGCACAGCCTGCCGACCGAGCTGCTCGAGGAGATCCGTCTGCTCGCGAACATCGAGACGCCGGACACCAAGCTCCTGCCGCTCATCCTGCTCGGCCAGCCCGAACTCGCCGACCGGCTCAACGATCCCAGTCTGCGCCAGTTGAAGCAGCGGGTCTCGCTGCGGTGCTCGCTTCAGCCCCTGACGCTGCGCGAGACGGCGGCCTATCTCGCCAAGCGCATCCAGTTGGCGGGCGGGGACAGCCTCAACGTCTTCACCCGCGAGGCGGTGGGGGCCATCCATCACGGGTCGGGCGGCATTCCCCGCTTGATCAACGTCATCTGTGACAACGCCCTCGTCAACGGCTTCGCCGCAGGCCAGCGCCCCGTCGGCCAGGACATCATCCGCGACGTCTGCATCGACTTCGACCTGCCGGTGATGGCCGCAGCCGCCGAGCCCGCCGAGCCGGTGTTGTCGCCGAATCGTGTTTCCGGCACGGCCACGGCGCTCGC
>NZ_JALHPM010000331.1:0-3833 GCF_022842525.1 Luteitalea sp. | reverse complement strand
GCCTGCCGGTCGGCGCTCCCCGCCGTGACCGATTGCTCGGCGGCCGCGGCCGCCGAGCGCGCGCTCCGGGCCTGAGCACCGAGGTCGCGGTCGTCGAGGACCACGAGGACCTGCCCCGCCCGCACACGGTCGCCCGGCACCACGCGCACCTCGCGGACCGGCGCCATCAGTCGGCTGGTCACCAGCGCCGACGACTTGGCCTGGACGAGACCACCGGCCTCGACCATGGCTGGACGCGGCGCCCTGCGCACCTCCTGCATCGTCACCGTCACCGGTGCACGGGCCGTGACCGCTTCGGCGGCGTGCTCCTGGCCACCGCAGGCGCCGGCCACGAGCGCGGCCCCCGATACGAGCGCCACACCGGCGAGACGCCCCGCGACAGCACCCAATCCGTACGTGTTGTGCATGATGACTATCGTCCCAGCGCCCGATCGAGGCTGGCGGCATGCACCAGCACGTCGACGCGCGCGCGAATCTGCTGTTCCTGGGCCTGCACGACCGACTCGGCGGCCCGCAGGAGCGCGGTCACATCGGTCAATCCCTGTTCGTAGCGGTCGCGCACGATGCGCTGCCGCTCGGCCGCCTGCGTCACGACGCTCCGCGCCAGGGCGTCCCGGGCGTGGGCGGACTCGAGGCGGGCCACCGCGGACCGGACATCGAGCCGGATGGCGGTCTCGGCCCGTTCGCGCTCCAGGGCACGTCGCCGGGTGGCCTCGCTGACCTCGGCGATCCGGGCCTTGTCGGCGAAGCCGCGAAAGACGTTGATGCGGACGCCGGCCGCCACCCCCCAGCTGCCCGCGCGGTCGTTCCACGCCCCGCCATTGCCCTCCCACCCCGCCTGCGCGAAGACCTGCGGCATGTAGCTGGCCTTCGCCTCGGCCACCTGGGTGCCGGCCAGATCGACGGCCAGGCGCGCCTGCTGCAACTCGGGGCGCTGCGCCAGGGCTTCGGCCTCGAGCACCGCCAGCGCCTGCCGCGCCGGGGCCTCGGCCGGCGCAAGCGGCGCCAGCACGAACACCGTGTCGAGCGGCTCCCCCATGACGCGATTGAGTTCGGCCCGCGCCAGGTCGCTCGCAAGGGAGGCGCGCAACCGCGCTTCTTCCACCGTGGCGCGATGGACTTCGACGGCAAGGACGTCGGCGTCGGTCACCAGGCCGGCATCGCGGCGGTCGGTGGTCCGTCGCAGATCGGCCGCGGCCGCCTCGAGGGCCGCATCGGCCGCCTGACGCGAGGCCTCGGCCTGCAGCACGTCGCCGTAGGCCTGGGTCGCCGCGACGGCCAGCGCCTGGCGGACGCCCACCGTCCCTGAGGCGGCCAGGGCCACACCGAGGCGCGCCGCCCGGACCCGCGCCCGGGTCGCGCCGCCGTCGTAGATGGACTGCTCGGCGCCGACCGCGACGCGGAAGTTGTCGAGGGCGTCGGGCCGGTTCAGCGCGTCGAGCGCGAAATCGGCTTCCGTGAAGCGTCGCTGCGCGAGCAGGGACCCGAAGACGAACACCGGCTGGTTGCCGCGCTGCCAGGTCTCGCTCGCATCCACGCGCGGAAGGAAGCCGGCACGCGCCTGGTCGACCCGGTGCCCGGCCTCCTTCTCGGCCAGAGCGGCAATCCTGGCGTCGGCGTTGCCGGCCGTCGCCTTCGCGATGGCGTCCTGGAGCGTCAGTGGGGCCTGCGCGAGGGCGGGAGCCACCACCAACAGCCAACCGAGCAGCGCGGCGACGATGACGGGAGGTGTGGACGTACGTATCATCAGGAGCATGGATACCGCTCCTGTCGGAAAGGTGACAGGCCCCGAGGAGTACGCGGGCCTCGTTCGGGCCGCGGCCGGCGGCGACCCGGAGGCCATGGAGCGCTTGCTGGTGCGGGCCCAGGCCTCGGCCTACCGCTTCAGCGTGATGGTCTGCGGACGGACCGACGAAACCGAGGACGTGATGCAGGAGGCGCTGGTCAGCACCTATCGGCACGCCAGCGCCATCCGCGACCCGGAGGCCTTCAAGGCCTGGCTCTATCGCACCGTGCGCAACGCCTGCCTGCTCAATCGGCGCAAGCGTGTCGCCGAGCCGACCCACATGATGTCGCTGGACGACGACGGGCCCTTCCACGACCAGCCGGTGTACGAGCCCGAGGCCCACGCCCAGAGCCCGGAGGACGCCCTCGACGAGGCCGCGCGCCGCGAGCAGTTGCGCAAGGCGCTGCTCCGCCTGCCCGGCCCACAGCGGGAGGTCATCGTGCTGCGCGACCTCGAGGGGCTCTCCACGCGCGAGGTCGCCGATGTCGTCGGCATCTCCGAGGACAACGTCAAGCAGCGCCTGCACCGCGGCCGCGTCGCCCTGCGCGCGGTGCTGGAGGACGTGGCGTGACACGCCCCCCTCACGACAGCGCCCCCAAGGCGGCCCCCCTCCCTGGCGACGGGCAGTGCCAGCAGCAACTGCTGGAACTGTCGGCCTACCTCGAAGGCGACCTCACCACCGAGAAGATGGCCGAGCTGGATGCGCATCTGGAGGGATGCGCGTGCTGCGGGCAGATGGCGGCCAGTCTGCGCCGCGCCATTGCCCTCTGCCGCAGCGACGAGGTCCGTGACCTGCCGCCCGAGGTGCAGGCCGCTGCCCTGGCCCGAGTGCGAGCGCTGCTCCGTGATGGAATGCCGGCCGCCGAGCTGTGAGTTCGGGGTGCTGGCGCCTCGACAGGACGCCGACCCTCCCCCGCGTCACGTCGCGTGTCTCTGGCGGCAACGGGACAGCGGGTCGACAGCTAGGCGTCCGCGTCGGACTCGAGGCGCGCGAGCTTCTCGAGCAGGTGAGCCTTCATCTCGCGGGCCGCGCGAATGCGCGCATCGACGTCGACAAGCTTCTCCCGCAACCAGCGGGCCTGCGCCGCGCGGTCGCGCGGGTTGCGGTCGAAGGCTGTCGCCAGCGATCGGATCTCGCGCAGCGAGAAGCCCATGGCCTTGGCGCGCTGGATGCCGCGCACACGGTCGACCATCGCCGCATCGAACTCGCGGTAGGTGTTGGTGCCCGATGCCCCGACCCGCGGACGGAGCAGCCCTTCCCGCTCGTAGAAGCGGACCGTGTCTCGTGACAGTCCCGTCGCCGCACAGAACGCGCCGATGCGCATGCGCCCCCCTTGACCGTGGAGTGTACTCCACGGTTTAGCCTGTGGGCATGACTCGTGAACATGTCCTGGTCACCGGCGCGTCCACTGGCATCGGACGCGCCATCGCCCTCGAATTCGACGCCGCAGGATGGCACGTGCTGGCAGGCGTGCGCCGCGAAGCAGACGCGCAGGCGCTGCGCGCCGTCGGCAGTCCGCGCCTGCGTCCGATCATCCTGGACCTCACGCGTGACGAGGACATCGACGCTGCCGCGGTGCTCGTGCGCGAGACCACGGGGCCGGCCGGTCTGGCCGCGCTCGTCAACAACGCGGGCTCAAACCTGAGTGGCGCCTTCGAGTACACGCGTCCGGAACAGGCGCGGGCCCTGATGGACCTGAACCTGTTCGGGCTGGCCCGGGTCACGCAGGTGCTGCTGCCGCACCTGCGTGCCGCGGCCCGGCGTGGACGGCCCGCCACGGTCGTCAACGTCGGCTCGATCGGCAGCGTCATCAGCGTGCCGTGGGAGGTGTGGTATCACGCGTCGAAGTGGGCGGTGCTCGGCCTGACGCTGGGCCTCCGGCACGAGCTCTGGGCCGAGGGCGTGCGGGTCACGGCCGTCCTGCCTGGGGGCGTTCGGACACCATTCCTCGCCAAGTCGGGGTCGCAGATGGACGAGGCCGTGCGCGCCCTGCCACCCGACGCACCGGCTTCGTACGCTCGAGGCATGAGCGTCAGATCGGAAGAG
>NZ_JALHPM010000330.1:0-3844 GCF_022842525.1 Luteitalea sp. | reverse complement strand
CGGCGACCACGCCAGCTTCGCGGTCCGGTCGGCGATGAGCCGAACCACCTGAGGGCGAAGTTGCTTCTGCCAGCGTTCCCGTTCTTCACGCTGCTTCGCCCACGCCTCTTCCTGCTGCTTCCTGGCTGCGTCGCCCTCTTTTTCCGAGGTTCGCTTCGTCGCATCCTCGGATCGCGGACGTGCCCAGTGTTTCTGGCACTCTTTCTTGGCGATGCAGACCTGCAGGAAAGTGCCTTGTCCTTCGCCGAGCACGATCACGCCTGGGCGTGCGTGTTTGCACCGGGCCTTCCCTTCGGCCGGCTTCCAGCTTTTCGCGAGGATGGGCTTCGGGTCCGTGCGGTCGGTGTGGAAGTGCAGCGTGGAGAGCGCGAGCACTGATGCATCGCGCTCCTGTTCGACCGAGATCACTTGTTCGGCAAGCGCCGGCAGCAGCACGGCCGCATCGTCGCCCCTTGGATCCAGCCGCACGGTCTTCTCGACCCAGGCGGTGAGTTGTGCGAGGGGCTCCAGTTGATCGCGGCGGGCCTCTTCGTCACGGAACAGCGGGCGGAAGCACTGGGCTAACGCGTCTGCTTGTTGCTCTGCAGGGACCGTCGCGATCTTCAGGGCGTAGCTGAGGGGCAGAACATCCCGTGCAAGGAGATCCTGTGCACTCGGCACCAGCCGTGTGAGGCTCACACGCTGGTAGACATACCCCTTCGACTTTCCCAGCGTGGCCGCGAGATCGTCGATCGTGCGGCCGGTAGCCAGCAGGCGCTGGTAGCTCACACCTTCGTCGAGTGGTCGGATATCCTCGCGATGCAGGTTCTCGATGATGGTGGCTTCGTCTGCCGCGGCATCATCGAGTTCCAGAACGCGGCCCGGGATCGTGGCGCACCCTGCGAGCTTCGCGGCTCGCAGACGGCGCGCCCCGGCCACCAGCAGGAAGCCCTCACCGTTGGCTCGAACGAGAATCGGCTGGAGCACCCCGTGACGACGCACACTGGCGGCGAGTTCCTCGAGACTCGTTTCCGGAAATGAACGTCTCGGGTTGTTCGACGATTCGTGGACGGCGTCTGTTGCTAACTGTCTGAATTCACTCATGGCTACACCTCTGGCTGAACGGGTCACCGGGGCTCTGAAGCGCCGATGCCGGATTGCGCGACAACCACTCGCGCGGTGGAACGGGCGGGCCTGAGCCGACCCGTCAAGAACTGCTAGGGAAAGGCGCCGTGCGGGCGCTGAGCCCGCACGGCAACAACCAGGGTCAGTGGACCGTGGTGAGAAGGCGACTGGCGGCGCGATCGAGTGCGAAGCGTCCGTCCTGCCAAGGGGTGCGCTGACTCAGTCGCGTCAGACCTTGCACGTATCCCCAGACCGAACGTGGATTCGACTCGTGCTGTTCCGCCAACGTGTACGCCTCCGCGGCTTGCTTCTGCGGCACATCAAGCCGCTGCGTCACCGCGTCGAGCACCCCGTCGCGCGTCGACGCAATCTCCTGGGTCGTGGCCCGCAGGAGCATGGCGCGATCGTGCGCGGGGTCGGCGTCGAGGGCTTCGTGAACACTCGCGAGCGAGCTGTTCCACGCATCCTGGATCGACGTCCCCACGTGCCGGCGTCTGAAGCCAGCAACGTGCTGAAAACCCCAGATGATGTGATTGCCGCAGACGACGCGGAACAAGAACACATCCAGGGTGAGGGCGGCGGCTCCCACGTCACTGTTCCGGAGGATGAACCCGCGGAACAGGCCAGACTGGGAACGATCCGTGGGGTCATCAAGGTCACGATTGCCGTCCACGAGGAACAGGAACATGTCTCGATCTCCCAGGTAGGCGCCGGACGGAACCCGCTCGGCGCCGAACACACCGTCCTTGTAGCCGAGCGGCAGTTGCCAAGCGGGGTGGACGGACATCAGGTCGAGCACCCGGCTGG
The DNA here is from genome assembly GCF_022842525.1 of Luteitalea sp. Lineage (NCBI taxonomy): Bacteria > Pseudomonadati > Acidobacteriota > Vicinamibacteria > Vicinamibacterales > Vicinamibacteraceae > Luteitalea > Luteitalea sp. Next base: position 1,933 of record NZ_JALHPM010000330.1, on the reverse strand, counting down.
CCAGCTCGTCGTGGTGGACTCGTGTGTAGCGAGGCGATGTGATCGCATGCACGGTCCACGGTGCGGCCTGATCGCGGAACAGCTGATGCTGGTCTCGTCGCTGCCGCCGGAGCCCGTGATTGATCGCCGCTGAAGCGATCGGCGCGGGCAACGTTCGCAGGTACTTCGGCGGCGCGCCCGCGATGGTGGCGAGTTGCTCGAAGCTCCAGTGTGTCAGTGCGGCAGGCCGGCCTGATGCGTCGCGAAGCGCGAGCACATCGTCGGAGACTGCCTCGGTCCCAAAGTCCACGGTCTCGATGCAACGCTCTTCAGTTCGGAGCCGCCGTGTGCGGGCCGCCTCGTAGAGCGTTTGAACGGAATTGAACCGTTCATCTGGGGGTCGCGTGGCCCACTCCTTGTGGGCCGTGAACGCAGTCACAGTCGATACACCTATGCCGTGCATGTGGTTACTCCTTTGAACGTGGCCGTTGTGGCGACGAGTGGCGAGTGGCTCCGCATCGGGCGATGCGAAGGAGTGGCCGGGATGGCCACGGGCGAGAGAGCTTAGATGTCGGCGATCAATGTAGTGGTGCTGTTACCTCTCTGGCACGGCGAACTCTCGCCGCACAATGAAGGGCCCAACGTGTCGCGTCGCGAGTGCACCGAAGACCGTGAGGCTAGGCATCTCGGGACGCTGACGCCACGACAACCGGTGCTCCCGCAAGGTCACCTCGGCATCTGGGACAAGGGCTTGTAGTTGGCGGATCACGGCCCACTGTGCCGACGTCGCGGACGACGCCTCTGAGCCAATGACCTTCAGGTCGGCCAACCCGACGACGAGGTCAACTCGACCGGTCAAGGCGCGCAGATGCGCCTGGAGGCGTGCTGAGCCGTCCCGTTCATATCGAGGCTGGTCCTTGAGGGCGATAAAGGCGTCCTCGGTCAAGGCCTCAATGACTTCGTCCATTGGCAGCAAGCCAGCGGCATACCGTGATCGCTGCTCGTCGGTCGCGCGTGTCGCCACCCACTCGGTAATTACGCGCTTCTTCTCTTCATGCAGGGCGAGTTGCTCGGCACGGACCGCGACGTTGCGCTCCTTCCGGGCGCGAAGATCATTCCGGAATCGCCGATGCGCCTCCACTGGAAGCTCGCGCGCCGGTCCGACGTCGGTTGAGGTGTCGAACATCAGACGACCGTTCGCGGTCGCCAGAAAGCATCGCGTTGGCGACGGCGCTGGATGGACCATCGCCCGCTGGGTCGGATCAGTCAAGAAGTCCTGAGCCACCTGTGACCGGCGTTCTCGGTCGGCATCACGACGGTGACTCCGTGAAGACGAGCGCTCGGTTCGATAGGTGCGCTCAAGCTCGTGATTGCGCGCAGCTTCTTTGAACAGATCCTCGATAGTTGGTGGCGCATCGTAGGTGGGCGGGCCGTCATGCCGGACGACGCGTTGGTCCTGGGTTAGTTCGAATCGCGGCTGGAGCTTTAAACGAGCGACGCCATTGAGATCTACTGCAACGAGGTGGAGCCGCGTGGTCGGTACTTGCACGGACAACTGCTGCCGCGCCCGTCCGTCCCCTCCGGCAAGCAGGGATGCTTTGCGACCGGTCTCCGACAATTGATAGACCGCGCTGACGGTGAGGACCTGGGCGCTGGGAACTGATCGGAGGTGCTCCGGGGCAGCGCCGGCGCGATGGGGAACCGAATGAGTGGCAGTGTCCATGGCGGTCAGTCCCTTCTCTGCGTGCTCGTGATCTCTCTTAAAGAACCGTGGCCCCAGGCGGCGGGGCACTGTGCCCGGCCGCCTGGTGGAAGCACGAGAGGACGGTTCAGGAGGCGGCCGAGACGCGGGTGTACGCGTCGAGGATGCACTGCCGAATCGCGTCCTGCGCGCTGGCCTCGCCATTGGCGGGGCGCAGCAGCGAGAAGCTTTGGGTTTATCAGTTGTCTGATT
>NZ_JALHPM010000329.1:0-3867 GCF_022842525.1 Luteitalea sp. | reverse complement strand
GTGTCCCCCCACACCAGCGTGTCTCCCCACACCAGCGTGTCCCCCCACACCAGCGTGTCTCCCCACACCAGCGTGTCTCCCCACACCAGCGTGTCCCCCCACACCAGCGTGTCCCCCCACACCAGCGTGCTGGCGTCCACCTTCGGGGCGAACATCAGGCCGCTGCGCGCGATCGTCTCGCCGGCGATCTCGGTGGTCGGCAGATCCTGCATCCCCAGGCGCGCCGCCGAGACGGCCGAGGCCACGTTGATCGCGCCCGCACCCGCCGCCGCCACGCCCGCCTCCGCCACACGGCCCGCCGTCAGCTGCAACAGCGCCTTCACCTGGTAGGGCTTCAGCGTCGGGTTCGCCTGCAGCACCAGCGCCGCCGCCCCGCTCACCATCGCCGCCGCCATGCTCGTGCCCGACAGCTGCTGATAGAGCTTCAGCGCCACACCCGTCCGCACGCCCCCCTGCTTGAGCGCCAGCGTGCTCAGCTCCGACCCCGCCGACAGAATCCGACGCCCCGGCGCCGAGACGTCCGGCTTCATGAACCCGTCCACCGCCGTCAGCCCGCGCGAGCTCCAGTCCGCCACCCGATCGTCACTGCGCACCGCCGTGCCCATCGTGTCGATCGCCCCCACCGTGATCGCCGACGGCGCGTTGCCCGGCGACGTGATGCCATCGCGCACCCGCGTGCCGTCCGGCAGCGTCCCCAGGTTGCCCGCCGACGCCACCACGATCAGCCCCGCCCGGCTCGCCCGCTCCACCGCCTGCACCAGCGGGTCGTCCGCCCAGCTCTCGAGCACCGGCTTGCCCAGCGAGAGGTTGATCACCCGCAGCCCATAGGCCTCACGGTTGGCAATGACCCAGTCGATGGCCGCAATGACGTCGCTCGTCGTGCCCTGGCCCTTGTCGTCCAGCACCCGCAGGTTCACCAGATGCGCCCCGGGTGCCACGCCGCTGAACCGCCCCTTCTTCGTCGTCACGCTGCCGGCCATGATGCCCGCCACGTGCGTGCCGTGGCCGTAGGCATCGATGCCGCGCTGCCGCGCATTGACGAAGTCCACCGACGCCACCACCCGCCCGCGCAACGCCTCGTGCCGCGACGCCATCCCCGAGTCGATCACCGCGATGCCGACACCGGCCCCGTCCACCCCCGGCAGCCCCAGCAGCCCGCCCCACGCCTGGTCGGCTCCGAGCGCCGCCACCTCGGTGGCCATGTGCGCCGAGACCGGCGCATCGTCGGCCACCACCGGCACCGCCGGGTCGGCCTGCAGCCGCTGCAGCGCCGCCGCGTCGGTCACCTTCAGCACCGCGCCGTTGGCCAGCACCTTCTCCACCACCAGCCCATGACGCGCCGCCAGATCACGCACCTGCGCGCTCGTCCCCGACACGATCACCCCACGCGCCTGCCCGCCACGCACCGCCTCGGCCAGCCCCTTCGACAGCCGGGCGCGATGCCCGTCGGCCTGCAGCGGCGACGACAACGCCAGCAGCACGAACAGGATCGACACCCACACGACGGTGAGCGACCGGATGGCACGGACGGCGAGACGATGAAGGTCGAGCAGGCGGGGGAACGACATTGTGGGACTCCAGACAAAGAGGGGGATACCCGGAGCACCACGACACTCCGGACGTCTGGAATCAATTCACGCGTCGTGCCATGTTGCAGAATCTGATACTAACGTTGTGTCCGTGAGCAACCGAACAAAGGATTACGGGGGCCCAGCGCCAATGCCGAGGCGGAAAAAGCGCGCGTGCTGCACAGTTTCGTATGTCGGCGGAACGACCACCCCCCGTCGGTCGTGACGGTTTGCCTCGCCCAGATCGGCCAAGATCTTGGCCGCTGAAGTCAAGGAGTTGCCCTCTCGCATGAAGCGTCTCGCCGGCCTCCTCCTCACCGCCCTCATCGTCCTGACCGGGCTCTGGCTGCTGTGGACGCCCGATCGGAGCGACCGCACAGTCGAGCTGGTGGCGACGCTCCGCTCCGAGCCGCGCAGCCTCAATCGGCTGCTCGCCGCCGACCGGTCCGCCCTCGTCCTGAGTCAGCTCCTCCACGAGCCGCTGGTGCGCGTGAACCACGTGACACAGGTGCTCGAACCCGCGCTCGCCACGTCGTGGACGACGCTGGACGCGGGTCGCCGCGTGCGTCTGCAACTGCGACCGGACGCCCGCTTCTCGGACGGCTTGCCCGTGACCGCAGACGACGTGGTGTTCTCGCTGGCCGCGGTGTACGCCGAGCGCCTCGGCAGCCCGCTGTTCGACTCGCTCAGCATCGGCGGGCAGCCGCTCACCGCCACCGTCGTCGATCCACACACCGTGGACGTGTCGTATCCCGCGCCATTCGGCCCCGGCCTGCGACCGCTGCACGGACTGCCCATCCTGCCCCGCGCCCGCTACGCCGCCCTTGTCGACAACGCGACACTCGCCGCCGCCTGGACCCCCGACGCGCCCCCGTCCGGCATGGTCGGCGCCGGCCCCTTCATGCTCGAACGCCACGAGGCGGGCGTCGCCTTCCACCTCGTCCGCAACCCGCACTACTGGCGGACTGCAGACGACGGCACCCGGCTGCCGCGCGTCGATCGACTCCGCCTGGACATCGTCTCGTCGCAGGACGCCGAGATGCTCCGCCTGCGCACCGGCGAGGCCGACGTCATCACCGCCGACCTCCGCCCCGACGACCTGCCCGAGGCCCGTACCCTCGCCGCCCAGGGCCGCCTGCAGCTGTTCGAACTCGGCCCGTCGCTCGAGGCCGACATGCTGTGGTTCAACCTGCGCCCGCCCGTCGCCGACACGGCCACCACCGCGCCAGGCGCCCCCGACACGCGTGCCTGGCTGCGCAGCCGCGAGCTGCGGACGGCCATCTCCCACGCCGTCGATCGCACGAGCTTCATCAACGCCGTCTACCGCGGCGCCGGCGTCCAGGTGTCGGGGATGATCACGCCGGGCAACCACGTGTGGCACGCGCCCGACATCGCGCCGCGCCCGTTCTCGCTCGAGTTGGCCGGCGAGCAGCTCGACCGCATCGGCGTGCGCGACCGTGACGGCGACGGCCGCCGCGAAGACGTCTACAACACGCCGGCCTCCTTCACGCTGCTCGTGCAGCAGGGCCACTCCGTGCGCCAGCGCGCCGCCGCCGTCCTCCAGGAAGCCCTCGCCAGGGTCGGCCTCACGGTCGAGATCGCCGCCCTCGACGCCCGCAGCCTGCGGGAGCGGATGGAGACCGGCGAGTACGACGCGATGTACCACGCGCTGCCCGGGTCCGACACCGATCCCTCTGGCCTGATGGAGTTCTGGCTGTCGTCGGGCCGCTTCCACCTCTGGCATCCGGCCCAGGCGGCCCCGGCCACGAAATGGGAAGAGGAACTCGACCTGCTGATGACGCGGCAACTGTCGATGCCCGACCCGGTCGCACGCCATCGCAGCGTCGCGCAGGCGCAGAAACTGATCGACACCGAACTGCCGGTGATCGTCTTCGCGGTGCCGCGCGTGACCATCGCCACGAGCGGCCGGCTGACCCACGTGGCGCCCGGCCTGCTGGCGCCGCAGGTGCTGTGGAACGCCGCCGAGATCGGCGTCCGCTAGCCGATGCGACGCGCGCTCGCGGGCCGCATCGCCTTCGCGCTGGCCCTCGTGCTGCTGGCCTACATCGGCGTGTTCCTGCTGATCGAGATCGCGCCGGGTGACCCGCTCGAGGACCAGATGGTCTCGAGGCACACGCTCGCCCGCCAGCGCGAGATCCGCGGACTGAACGCCTCCCTGCCGGCGCGGCTCGCCACGCGCGTCGCGCGCCTCGCCGTGCTCGACCTCGGCACCTCGCTGCGCTACGACCAGCCGGTGCGGCCGCTGGTGCTGGCCCGCGCCCGCGCCACGCTGCAGGCC
>NZ_JALHPM010000328.1:0-3908 GCF_022842525.1 Luteitalea sp. | reverse complement strand
CCAGACGCCGCATCGCCGGCACTACCCGTCTCGATCCGTAACGTGACCTCGACGACGTCACCGGGCTCCAGCACGTAATCCTCGTCGACGCTGACGCGCTGCGGCCGTTCTGCGTTCTTGCGCACGACAACGATCTCCGACTTGAGGTCACTTCCGCGTAGCCGCTGCGAGCGGACCGAGGTGTAGCGGAGTTTCTCGCCGATCCCCTGCAACTTGGCACCGAGCACTGCGACGCGCACGAGCGTGTCCTGCAACTCCTTCAGCAAGTCAATTTTGCGCAGGTCATCGAGTTTCTCCATTTGCCGCACCAGTTCTTCCTGCTGCTGTGTGACCTGCATGAGTTGCGAGGCCGTCTGCAGCTTGCGCGTCGCCGACAACAGCACCGCGCGTCGCGCGTCGGTGACCCGCGGGCTGGGCAGCGATCCTTTGCCATAGAGCTCCAGAACCTTCTGCAGCTCTTCCGCGTCGGCGCGCGTTCCTTGCTCCTCCTTCTGCTGCTGCTCGGTGAGCACGCGGATCTGCTCGTCGCCCTGCTGAATGGCGCGGCGCAGGAACGCCTTCTGCCGCTCGTGGTCGGACAGGCGAACGGTCAACTGCTCGGTTTCCACCTGCACGATCTCGGTGAGGATGGATTGCGGCACGGGGGCCTGCATCAACGCCCTTGCATCAAGCGACTGCGCGTGACCCAGTTCGACCTTGATGCGCGCCACGCGCGCCTGCTCCTTGGCGAATTCCACCCAGGACGCGGCATGGTCGGCGCGCAGGTCGGCCGACTCGAAGTACGGATTGTTCAGGCGAACGCGCAGCGGATCCAGCCCTCCGGCGAGCGCCAGCGCTTGTCGCACCGTCATGAGCGGCCGGTAGGGGAATTCACCAGCCTTGGACACGTCCCCGTCGACATAGATCGGCCGATACTCCACCACGCTCGCCGTGACGGCATCCATCGCCAGCGGAATAGTGATGTCGCGCCCGTCCGGCATGCGGTGCTGGAAGACTTTGGTCGCCAGCGCGGCTTGCACGGCGGCCTGAAGCTGTGACGGTGACAACCCGGCGACGGCCAGGTTTCCAAGCAATGGGAACGAGATGTGCCCGTCCACCTTGATCGCCACGCGCCGCTGGAGTTCCGGCACTCCGGCGACCCAGATTTCAACCACGTCGCCGATTTGCAGGCGATAGTCGGCGCGCGCCACGGCGGGCGCGCACAGCCAAGTGAGACCGATGAGGGACAGCGCCAGGCCGCAGCGCCGCGCCCGGCGCGCGCCACTTACGGTGATCAGACAAAGACGCGCGCGTTCTGACGTTCGCATGGGTGACCTCCTGACCTGCTTTTCATTTCATCCGCGTCGCCGTGTCAGGCCAGGCGAGGCGCGCGACGTAGTCGGAGACCGGCCCCCCCGCGCGGCCCCAATTGCTGGACCAGATCACCTGGGACCCGTCCGGCGAGGGAGAGGCGCGCGTCTCGCTCCAATAGTCGTGGTTCGCATTGCGCGTCTGCACGATGCGTCGCGCCTCGCCGCTGCCGTCGGTCCGCAACGCCACGATCTCCTGATAGAAGGGCGCCCGCTCCGGGCGTCCGGAGAGCGAACTGTAGGTGCCGATGAAGCCCACGAAGACCCAGCCCGACCGGCGGATGTTGCGCAGCGAGGCGTGCTGGCCGTAGCCTGACGGCGACAGGTCGGTCACCGCGCCGTCCTTGATCCGACGCTTGATCACGTGCCACTTGTCGGGATCGGCTTTGCTGATGCCGACGTAGACGTCGTTGCCGTCCTCGTCCACCATCATGTCGCCGTGACCGGGGCGATGATGCTCGTGGAAGTGCTGGGCCGGCGTGCCGTCAAGCGTGAAGAAGAAGGCCTCGTTGACGTCTCCGGCAGTGGTCTGGAAACACCCGATGTAGCGTCCGGAGGGGGCGATGCTGCAATGCACGTTGCGACCGGGCAACTCCGCGACCGGAACATCGGGGTACTTCGTGCGGGTCGCAATGTCGTAGGCGAAGGCCACCAAGGCGCCGCGCGCGTTGACCGCACGAACGACCAACCGGGTTCCGTCGTCCGACGGGTTGCCCTTCCATGGTCCGAAGTCCAGGTTGGTGTATTCGGTCGGCCGGTAGACCGTCGTCTTGATGTCGCCGCGCGGCTGCCAAGTGTAGATCTCGTGGCGGGAGACGCAGATCATCGACTCCGGATCGGTCGGACTCCATTCGCATTCGCTGGACATCGGGCGGTGAAACAAGGGCTGGTGTGTCTGCCCGTGCAAGAAGCAGAAACCGTGACTGCAGCCATGTGCGATCACGAGCAGGCTTTGGTCAGCATTCCAGGCCTGCGCGCTCGAATAGCGGTGAGTGCAGTGGGCAACGCCGCAGGACACTCCCGGAAGCAATGGCCGCCCCGGATCGGTGACACGCGTGAAGGAGGTGCCGAAGACCGGATCGACGACCGGGGCAAGATAAGGCGGGAGGGCCATCGCGGGGGTCGGAATGAGGCGAGCGCCCGCCTGCGCCCGGACTGCGCGCGTGGTTGCGTCCGTGCCCAGGAGCAGCAGCGCGGCAACGGTCGGCAAGGCCAGCACCGGCACCCTGATCACGTTCCTCATCCAGGCACCGGCGCTGTTGGGTCGGCGCCAATCCGGGCGATGGAGCGACATCACTCCGCCCTCCGGCCGGCGCCCTTTCGCGTCGGAAAATCGATCACCGCCGGATGGCCCGCCGTGCCGAGCTGCGGCAACTCGCCCAGCGATGCCGGCACGCCATTCTCCAGGTCGGGCCCCATCGATTCGCTCGGTGTCACGCGCGGCGCCCTGTGAGAGATCGCACCGTCATTCGCCGCCAACCGGATCGACGCGCTGTTGTTGATCGCCCAGATGGCGGCCTGCGTCCGGTTCTTGACGCGGATCTTTCGCAGGATCGCCTTGATGTGCACCTTCACCGTGGCCTCGGTGATGTTGCTCTTGCGTGCGATCGTCTTGTTGGAGTCGCCCTCGACCAAATGGCGCAAGATGCACCCTTCTCGCGCCGACAAGCGTGTCTCGTCGCCGCCGAGTTGCACGGCGCGCACGCCTGCGTCGGGTGTGTGCTCGTCGGCGAGAGTGTCGGGCTCGTGTTCCTCGGAATTGAGGACGGCCCACAGGAATTCCGGCGGCAAGATCGTCGTACCAAGCATGACCAGTTCGAGCGACTTGGTGAAGGCGGCCCAGTCGGCCACATCGACGAAGTAGGCATGGGCGCCGCCGCGGAATGCGGCCACGATGTCGTCAGGCTGGTAGTGATTGGCGAGAACGGCCACGCGTCCGGCCGTTCGCCGCGCCCGTAAAATACCGATCTGATTGAGTGTCGCCTCCGCGTCGTGCCCCGATTCGAGGACGAACAGCGCGGGCTGGCCCTCTGGTAACAGGTTCAGTGCAGCATCTTCCACGGACACGGTCGAAGCAACGACTCGAAAATCGGTCCCTCTGAAAATGTGCACCAGCCCTTCTCGGACCAACGCGTTCGGTCCGACAATGACGGTCTTGAACGATCGTCGCATGGAAGCCTCACCGTTCATGCACGGTGGTGCTCGATCGATCGCTGATCTTCTACGTCGGCGGTCTCAAGAGCCACTGTGCGATTCAGGTTCGCTTGTTTCTCACTTCCCTCTCCCCGCACCGGTGCCCGCCATCGCAAGGAACTCGGAGCCCGCTTCTATTGCTGATTTCCCGTCCGTTGCACCTCCAGTGGCGCGTCCGCAGTCCGTTTGACCAATTGGCGCGCGCTCTGCGCGTAACGCATAAAATGATACTGCCAATTGACTCCATTTACCCAGTACCCCTTTCGGGCGGACGGGTCGTACTCCTGGAGTAACTGATTGACTTGAGAGTTGCGGCATCCGGCCTCGCGCAGCCGCGCAGAACGGGTTTCGTTCCGCGTGCCCCAG
>NZ_JALHPM010000327.1:0-3916 GCF_022842525.1 Luteitalea sp. | reverse complement strand
GCGGGCAGGCCGAGTTCGTTGACGTCGAGCAGCAGCTGGCGGGCCAGGCGCAGGCCCTTGTTGATGTGGAAGCTCTCGTCGAGATCGGGGTCGTTGACCAGGCCCTTCCAGCCGACCGTCGTGCGCGGCTTCTCGAAGTAGCAGCGCATCACCGTGATCAGCTCGGACCCGTAGCGCTCTGCCAGCGGCAGCAGGCGCTCGGCGTACTCGACCGCGGCCCCCGTGTCGTGGATCGAGCACGGACCGACGATGACGACCAGCCGGGGGTCGCGGCCGCTCACGGCATCGGCAATGGCCTGCCGCGCATTGGCGACGACGTTGGTGGCGCGCTCGCTGGTCGGCAGCTCCTCGAGGAGGATGGCTGGCGGCAGCAGAGGGCGGGTCTGGGTGATGCGAAGGTCGTCCGTCCGGCGGTACATTGCACCCGCCAGATTACTGCAGGGCCGCGCAAATCCGGAACCGCAGGCGAGTCATACCCCCTGCTACCGGCTTGACGGCCAGATGGTCTTCAGCGCCAGCAGGCGCGTGGACCCGCTGGCCGGGCGGCGCCCGCCAATCCACTCGATGCGGGTGAACGGACGCGTCGGGTAGACGCGCTCGGTCATCACCGTCTCGCCCTCGTTGGCGAAGACCTCGATGACGGATCGGTCGAAGATCACCCGCACCGGCACCTGCGGCAAGGGACGGAGCGGCCCCGTGTGGCGCTCGGCGTAGCCCTGCGGCGAGGGGCCCTGCCGCGAGCGCTGGCGGTCGATCGAGAGGGTCGTGCGGTCGGCGCTGACCGCAATCAGGACCTCTTCGCCGAGTTCGTTGCTCAGGCGCAGGCCGACCTCGCTCTGGTCGGCAGCGCTCACCACGAAGGTCATGTCGGCCGAGGGTGGCAGCGGCAGGCTGTCGCGCAGCACCTGATGCCGGGTCGGATCCGGGTCCATCAGGGCGCTCAGGCCTCCGGTCGGCTGCTGGATCAGCCGCCAGCCGTCGGGGGCACGGCGAAGCATGAGCCGGCGCGGCAGGGACTGCGCGCCGCGCCAGGTCTCGGTCGGCTCCTCGTTGGCGTATTGCCAGTTGCTGATCCACCCCATCCAGATCGGACCGCGTTCGCGCGCCGGCAGGTCGGAGAACGACAGCGAGGCGTAGAAGTCCTTGCCGTGATCGACCCAGCGCACCTGGCCCGGCGGGTCGTCGCTCACGAAGCGGGTGCCATCGAAAGTGCCGACGAAGTACTGGCCACCGGAGCCACCCCACGGGCCGCCCGGGTTGAGATCGACGTCGAGCACCCAGCGGGTGCGTCCCGGCTCGTGCTCGAGCGGCACTTCGATCAGGTCGGGACACTCCCACACGCCGCCTGTCGCGCCGGCCGGCCCGAAGTCGCTGAGCGCCGTCCAGGTCTTCAGGTCGGGCGATCCGAAGAAGCGGACCTTGTGCTGATCCGGCAGCACCGTGACCATCACCCACCGGCGGGTTGGCGCGTGCCAGAACACCTTCGGGTCGCGGAAGTCCTTCAGGCCGAGGTCGAGGACGGGATTGCCGGCGTACTTCGTCCACGTGCGGCCGCGGTCCTGGCTCACCGCGAGGTTCTGGGTCTGCCTGCCGTGGCCGTGCCCGGTGTAGATGGCCACGAGGCAAGACCGGTCGGCGCTCCTGCCGCGGCAGAGCCCGCTCGTGTTGCCGCGGTCGACCACGGCACTGCCCGAGAAGATCATCACGCCGTCGGCCTCGCCGAGGGCCAGTGGCAGATGCTCCCAATGGAGGAGATCGCGACTGACGGCATGCCCCCACGACATGTGCCCCCACGTCGTGCCCTGCGGGTTGTACTGGTAGAAGAGGTGGTATTCGCCGTCGTAGTGAACGAGCCCGTTCGGGTCGTTCATGAAGTTGCGGGGCGGCGAGAAGTGAATGCGCGGCCTGAGCGGCTCGTCGTAGAGCCGTGGGGTCCTGCTGACAGGCTGCGCCGACGGCACCGCGCCTTCGCCGAGGACCAGGGCGGCCAGCAGGACACCGCTCGTGAGGGCATGACGCATCGGCGATAGAGTAGCGGGCTTGGCGACGAACACGATGCGTCGAGTGTTCACGACGGAGCGAGTGGTCCTGCTGATGGTGCTGACGCTGGCGGCGGCGCTCCGGCTGCACGGGCTGTCCTTCGGCCTGCCGTTCGCGCATGCACGGCCCGACGAGACGGCCGTCGCCGGGCCCGCCGTCCTGTGTCTCATCGGCCAGTGCCGGCCGGTGGATTTCATCTACCCGACGGGGTTCATCTACGTCCTGACGCTGGCCTACCTGGGAGTCTTCCTGGTGCGGTGGGTGGCCGGCGTGTCCCCGGATCTCACCAGCTTCGCCGAGAGCCGGCGGGTCGACCTCGCGCCGTTCTTCCTGACCAGCCGCGCCATCTCGGCCATCGTCGGCATCGCGACCGTGTACTGGGTGGATCGCATCGGTCGGCTGTTGTGGAGCCCGGCGGCGGGCCTGGTGTCGGCGGGCTATCTCGCCGTCAGCCTGCTGCACGTCCGGGACTCCCACTTCGGGACCCTCGACGTGACGATGACCGGGCTCATCGTGCTGGCGACGCTGTACGTGCTGCGATGGCAGCAGACCCCACGCCACGGGCTGGCCATCGCCGCCGGACTCGTCGGCGGGGCGGCGACGTCCACCAAGTACAACGGCCTCGGCGTGGCACTGCCCTTCCTCGTGGCGGCGGCGAGCCTGTTGGCGGTGCCGCGCCCGACACGGCTCGTCCGGCCGAGCACCGTGGCCATCGCAGCGGCGCTGGCGGCCGCCGCTGGCGTCGTGGCCTTCCTGGCGCTCACGCCCTTCGTGCTCGTCGAGGCCGAGCGGTTCCTGCGCGACGTCACGGCGCGCGGTGACGGCCTGTCGCAGCCACACGGCATCGATGTCGGGTCGGGGTGGCGGCACCATGCGCTGGTGACGCTGCCGGCCGCCTTCGGCTGGCCGCTCTACCTCTGGAGCGTGGCCGGCGCCCTCGGCCTGCTGCTCACCCGCGCCCGCGCGGCGCTCGTGCTGCTGTCCTTTCCCGTCGCCTACTTCATCGTCATCGGCACCCTCGAGACCGTGTTCGCGCGCTACGCCCTCCCGCTGCTGCCCTTTCTGGCGCTGACTGCGGGCTGGTTGACGGTGGAGGTGGGTCGCCGGCTCGGCGCGCGATTCCCCGCCGTGCCTGCCTCAGCCGTCACCGTCCTCCTGGCGGTGGGGTTGGCCACGCCGTCGCTGCATCAGGCGATCCTGCTGGACCGCGTCCTGGCGCGGCCCGACACCCGCGTCATCGCGGCGCAGTTCCTTCTGCAGCACGCATCGCCAGGCCAGACCATCCACCTGTCGGGTCGCGACTACGGACACGTGCCGCTCACGCTCGGCACGGCGCGCACGGGCCTCGAGGTCCTCGTGGCGGACGCCGCCGGGGTGTTCGCGCCGGATGCCTCGGGGGAGGCGCGCCTGCCCGACTGGCTGGTGCTGCAGCGCTCGCCCCTGACGCTCTACAGCCAGGTGCCGCCGCACCTCGAACATCTCGCGGCATCACGGTACCGCCGGGTGGCCATGCTGCAGGCGACCGACGCGGGACACGCCGGCCTGTACGACCAGCAGGACGCGCTGTATCTTCCGCTGTGGGGCCTCGAGGGTGTGCGCCTGCCGGGCCCATCCATCGAAATCCTCCGCAGGCGCTAGCGCAGGCCCATCCGTAGGCACCGACATACACGTCATCACGTCTGAGGGGTCATGCCGTACATCACCGCCACCGCGACGCCGTCGACCGAGATCTACTACGAGGACCTGGGACAGGGGACACCTGTCGTCCTCATCCATGGCTGGCCGTTGAGCCAGGCGATGTGGGAGGGGCAGATCAACGCGCTCACCGCCGACGGCTACCGCTGCGTCGCTTACGACCGACGCGGGTTCGGCCGCT
>NZ_JALHPM010000326.1:0-3937 GCF_022842525.1 Luteitalea sp. | reverse complement strand
TCGCGCCGGTGACGATGGCGAGGCTCGTCGTGTTGGGAATGGATCGGCCCAGCGTCGTCCAGGCTGCGGGCGCGGTGAGCGCGTCGGTGCCGCCGGTGCGGGCGGCGCGGACTGCCGCTGCGGCTTTCCTGATCACCGGCACGGTCTGGGGCGTCGTGATGCTCGCCCATGTGCCGCCATCGTCCGGGCACAGGCGCGTGTCGCCCATCACGAGGGTCACGCGTTCGACCGGCACGCCGAGCTCTTCGGCGAAGGCCTGGGTGAGCAGCGTCCGGGACCCCTGTCCCATGTCCATCTTGCCGGTGAAGGCGCGATACGTGCCGTCGTCGGTCACCTGCACGCGCACCGGCAGGTCGCGATCCTGCGCGCGGACCGTGACGAGGAACAGCAGGCCGCCGCCGAGGGTGGCGAGGAAGGCGCGACGGTCCGGCGTGAGGGTGTCGAGGATGTCGACGATCTCGTACGACTCCGGCTCGAGATCGCCGTCGAAGCGACGCTTGTACGCCGTGCGACGATCGTCAGCCACGTCGGCGCTCCCGTGTCATCGTCGTGCTGGCGGCGCGGACGGCCGCGATGATGCGCGGATACGTGCCACAGCGGCACAGGTGGCCGTCGAGCGCGGTGCGGATGTCCGCGTCGGTCGGCGACGGCGTACGCGCCAGCAGGGCGGTCGCGCCCATCACCATGCCGGGGGTGCAGAAGCCGCACTGGAAGGCCTGGGCCTCGATGAAGGCGCGCTGGACCGGATGCAACTGGCCGTCGCTGGCCAGCCCTTCGATCGTGACGACCTCGCGGGCCCGGGAGGCCGGCGTGACACAGGCGCGCGACGCGCGCCCGTCGATCAGCACCGTGCAACTGCCGCACTGGCCCTCGCCGCAGCCGTACTTGGTGCCTGACAGCATCAAGTGCTCGCGCAGCACCTCGAGCAGGCTGGTCTCTTCAGGCACGTCGCCCGACCAGGGACGGCCATTGACCGTGAGCGTCAGCTTCGCCATGGGGTCGATGGTACGCCTGCCGCCGCGCGCTGCGCCGGATCGCACAGCGCGTGCGGCCGAACCATGGCAGCATGTACAGGCTCATGCTGCTCACTCTCGGTGTCCTTGCTTGCGCGGCGACCGTCGCCGTCTTCTACGTCAACGGCGCGCGCACCCGCGCGGCCTACCTCGGTTCGATGAGCGGATCCTGGCTGGCCGAGCGGCGCACGTCCAGTCGCTCCTGACGCCTCTCGCGCCGGGCCTCACGGCTTGAACGCCGGCTTGTTGCGGCGCTTGGCCGCGGCGGCCTCGGCCAGCGCCTTGTCACGCGCCTCCTGCTGTCGGGCCGGCGCCTCGGCGGTGTCCAGCGCCCGAGCCTCGCGAATCGTCGCGGCGGCCCGTTCGGCCCGCCCGGTCGCACGCACGATGAGCTGGACGTCGGGCGCGTAGGATCCACGCGTCAGCGTGATCGACTGGTCGGGTCCGGTCCAGCGGGCCAGCGTGATCGTCTCGCTGGTCACCTGACCCGCGCGGGCCCGCACGGTGCTCGCCACCGGGGGACCATAGGTCTCGGTCAGCGCGGCCACGAGGTCGGCCGTGGACAGCCCCTCGGTCCGCTCCCGGTGGTAGGTCACCGTCATCTGGTACAGCTGGCCCTCGTGAAAGGCGAAGAGGATGGAGCGCACCGGGTCGGCATCCACGACCGTGCTGCCGACGTAGGGCGCCCGCCACTCGAGCTGTTGAATGGGCGCCGGCCGTGTGTGCAGCGTCTCCACGTCGGCCGGGCGTGCGCCACTCGTGCCGAGTACCTCGGCCACGCTGCTCTCGAGGATGAACCCGCGGTATCTCGACAGCGCGGCCGTGTCGGCAGGGGCAGCCTCGAGGGCCACCGCGAACGCCGTGGTGGCGAGCATGCCGAACAACGAGGTCCTCAGAGACGGGAGGGTCATCCGTCTACCGTGGACGCCCCGGCGCCCGGGCGCTGTCCCGCCCGGCACACGTCACGCGGGCGCCCATAATGCCCGCATGCCCACGCTGGTGCCGGTCGACGGCGCGCTCCTGACGCAGATGCTCGCCACGGCCCCACCAGCCCATGGCCTGTCGCGCGAGTCCTGGGCCCGCTACGAGCGCGCCCTCGCGCAGTCACCGTGGGGGCGTGCCCATCGTCACTGGACGGCGCTCGTCGACGATGGCTCGCGCGTCCTGGCATCGGCGCATCGCTACGACCTCGAGGGGAGCCTCGATGGCCGACGCGTCCGGATCTGCGGCGTGGGAGATCTCGTGGAACACGACGACTCCGGTGGTGTCTCGCTGCGGCTGCTGGTGGCCCGCGTCGTCGAGGCGGCCACGGCCGCAGGCGACGACCTCGCGCTGGTGTCCACCACGGCCGCCGTCACTGACGTGGTGCCTGCGGGCTTCGGGCCGCTGCCGACGCTGGACCTGACGCTGCGAGTGACGGAGTCGACGCGCCGGGGCGCGCCGATGGCGCCCGTGCGCGGCGGCGACCTCGGCGATCTCGCCATGGTGGTGGACATGGCGGCGGCGTCGGCCCATGGCACGCGCTTTCACCTGCAGCGTGATGCGGGCCGGATGGCCTTCGCCTTTACGCGAAAGCGGTTGCTTGCGGGTCTCGGCGTCGCAGGACGACGGGAACTGCAGTTCCTGGTCGCCGAGGAGGGGACGCGGGCCGTGGCGTATGTGGTGCTGAGCGTCGAGGACGGCACGTGGACGCTCGAGGAGTGCGGCGACCGCGACCCGACCGGTGCCCGCGTCGGCGCCATCCTGCAGGCGATGATCGCGCGTGATCCCGCCGAGGCGCGCCTGGTGCTGCACGGCTGGCTGCCCGCCGGGTTCCTGCCGCCGCAACTCGTCGTCGTGGCCTCCGCGCCGTCGGCCGATCGGCTGTATCTGGGGCGGCTCGGCGTCGGGGCCGCCGCCCTGGCGCTGCCGCCGGAGGACATCCGCGTCTGGCGCACCGACCTGATGTAGGGCCCGAGGTCCGTCGCCGGGTTGGCGCCCGCGCCGCCCCCCCAGTCATCCAGTTCGGGTATGGGCCCCATGACGGGGAGTCATGGCGCGCCGTCGCCGGCGTTCCTGGGGTACCTTCTCTGTCTGGTGGCCCAACTTCAGACCGTCCCGACTGCCGACCTCACCGCGTTCCACGACCAGATCCAGCTTCGGTACGACGCCTTCCGCGCTCGCGGACTCGCGCTCGACCTGACGCGGGGCAAGCCGTCCGCCGAACAGCTCGACCTCTCGAATGGCCTGCTCGACCTGCCGGGGCAGGGCGATGTGCTCGCCGCCGACAAGACCGACGTGCGCAACTATGGCGGGCTGCAGGGGTTGCCCGAACTGCGCGCCCTGCTCGCGCCGCTGTTCGGCGCCACGCCGGCCCAGGTGATCATCGGCGACAACTCCAGCCTCGCCCTGATGCACGACGCGGTGGCCTACAGCCTGCTCAAGGGCACCGTGGGCAGTGCGCGTCCCTGGTCGCGCGAACCGGTGGTCAAGTTCCTGTGCCCGGTACCTGGCTACGACCGCCACTTCGCGATCTGCCAGGAGTACGGCATCGAGATGATCCCGGTGCCGCTCGGGGCCGACGGTCCGGACATGGACCTCGTGGAGCGCCTGGTAGCCGAGGACGCGGCCATCAAGGGCATGTGGTGCGTGCCCAAGTACAGCAATCCGTCGGGCGCCGTCTATGCCGACGCCGTCGTCGATCGGCTGGCGGCCATGCCGACGGCCGCGCCGGACTTCCGCATCTTCTGGGACAACGCCTACGCGGTGCACCACCTCACCGACGAACGCATCGAGATCCCGAGCCTCATCGAGGCGTGCGCGCGCCATGGGCACGCCGACCGTGCCTTCGTCTTCGGCTCCACCTCGAAGGTCACGCTGGCCGGGGCAGGCGTCTCGCTCTTCGCCGGGTCGGCCGACAACGTCAAGTGGTACCTCGCCCGCAT
>NZ_JALHPM010000325.1:0-4022 GCF_022842525.1 Luteitalea sp. | reverse complement strand
ACTGACCAAAATGGTCAACAAGTACGTCAAGTAATAGACGCGACCGCTGCTGATCACCCGCAGCACCTGCCGTCCGAAGCCCGGCGTCGCTCACGCGACCCGGGCTTTGTTTTTGCCCCGGCTCTTTCTTGCTCTTTGCTGACTTCTCTTTCCGGGCTGCGGCGGTTGCCGACCGCCGGCCCTTCGCAGGAGAACCTCATGTCTGCATGCAAGATGCGCCGGCGCGTGCTCATGATGGCCCTGACCGTGGCCCTGCTGGCCGGCTGTGCCAGCACCCGGCTCGAAGGCACCTGGAGCGATCCGGCGTTGCCGGCCGAAGCGATCCGCGGGCCGGTGCTGGTGGTCGGCGTGGCGCGCGATGACCTCGTCCGCCGCGTCTATGAAGACGCGATGGCCGCACAGCTTGCCGCGCGCGGCATCGCCGCCACCCCGAGCTATGCGGTGCTGGCGGGCGCCCTCACCGCACAGGCCGACAAACAACTGCTGGCGGCGGCGGAGAAAGCCGGCGCGCGGCAAGTCTTGTCCACCGCCCTCATCGGGCAGGAACGCGAGCAGGTGGTGACGCAGGAGCCGGTCGCGTCGGTGGGCTTCGGTGGCTTCGGTCGCTGGTACAACACGTGGTGGGGTCTGTCGTATCCGGTCCGTACGGAGGTGCGCAGCTACCCGGTGTACGTGGCGCAGACCTCGCTGACCGACGTCGGTAGCGACCGGTTGCGCTGGACCGCACGGACCCGTACGACCGATCCGCGCGACATCGAAAGGGAGACGCGCGCGTTCGTCGACGTCATCGTGGCGGCGATGACCGAGGCGAAGCTGCTGCCATCGGTGCCGGCACGCTAGGTGTGAACGGGGAATGCGTGGTGTGATGCCCTGAGCCGGAACCTCAGGTCGGTGCGGCCGCGCTCCGGTGAGCGCGGCACCGCGCGCTGCCGTGTCGGCCGCAGCAGGTGCGCACCGAAACGGGCATCGTCCGGATGCCGCGTCTCATGCGTTTGAGCGTCAGTCAGATCCCTAACGCACGACGTCGGCCCCCGGTTTCGGGGCGGCCCCTGCCGAAGTCTTCGGCACCTTGCTGCTCTTGGCAGGCGTTTTCTTCGCCGCGATCTTCTTGGCAGCGGCCTTCTTGGCGACGACCTTCTTCGGCGGAGCCTTCTTTGCCGCCGTCTTCTTCGTTGCGGCGGATTTCTTGGCGGCGACTTTCTTGGCTGCGCCCTGCTTTGGCGTTGGTTTCTTTGCAGGTGTCTTCTTCGCCGAAGATTTCTTGGTTGCCATCGTCGTCTTCCTTTCTTGTTTGGGGTCGCCTTGCGGCGCAGCGACGGTAGCCGATGACTTCGTGCCGCGCAATCGAGTGCCGACCCGGCGCGCGCGCGGTGGCTGGTAGATGGTCAGTGGCAACAGGTCGCCGTAGAGCCGGCACACCGGCGTCTGTGGGACCTTGAGGCCAACGCGCGCGCTGATGCGCGGCACCAGTTCCTGCACAGCGGCGATGAGGCCCAGCATGCTGAGCTTTTTCTCAGGCCCGCTGCCGTAGCGCCGCTGGCGCAAGGCCTCGAGCAGCGCGGTGGTGAGCACGCCATGGCGCAAATCCCGATGCTCCCAGGACAGCTCTTCGCTGCGTGCAGCATTGATGACGTACATGCCGCGCTCGTGGATGGCGTGGATCCGCCGCGCCAGTTCCTCCGGATCCAACCCCCGCATCATGTTGTTGCCGGCCATCCCGGCGTGGCAGGCATCGATCACCAGCACCACCTCTGCCGGCACGGCGGTCGCGATCTCGGCAAACTCCACGAGCGACAAGCCGGTGCGCTCCATGTCCTTGCCGGTCGGCACCAGATCCCAGTTCCAGAAGTACAGTTCGGGCTCGCCCTTGAAACGCGTGCCGTGGCCGGAGAGGAACACCAGCAGCACGTCGCGTTCGGACTTCGCGCTCTGTTCGCGCGCCACGATGGTGTCGGCAAACTGCCGGATCTGCGCAAGGATCGCTGCCTTAGTGGCGCGTTCTTCCACGAGCAGGGTCGCCGCCACGCTGTCGAACGCATCGTTGCGAAGGGCCATGCACGCGTCGAACCGCGCCGACCGGCGCGAGCCGGCCAGCGCGTTGTAGACCGCGGTGGCGTCGCGATGAGGAAACTGCAGCGGCTTGGTCGCGCCGGCCTGCGCGGTGCCGGCGACGTGGAAGTTCGACACGCCCACGCTGAGCACGAAGAGCTTGCCCCGGGCGGCATCGAACTGAACGCTGCCGTCGGCCGCTGGCGGGCCATCGATCTCCAACGCACACGGCACCGACTTGGCCGCTGCGCTTTCGGCATGGACCTTGATCTCGTTTCGCCCCGGATTCAGCCGGATCGCGACGCGCCAGCGCCGGCGGCGACGCAACGCCCGGGTATCTGCCTCGAACCAGACGTAGCGCCCGTTGCGCAGGATCCAGATGCGGGTCGTCGCCTGCGCCGCACTGAGCGGCTCGACCCGGAAGTGCAGGTGAACCTGATGGCGCTTGCGTGCCAACGTGACGCGCTCGATCTCGACCACCGGCGGCAGCATCAGTGCGACGTCGACCTGCGGGATGTCGATGCCGTGGGCCCGGGCCCGCTCCTCGCTGCCGTGTTCGACGACCGCCCGCACGATGTCTTCGCGGTCGAAGAGGGCAAAGCGGTCGGCCGGCAGGAACAGGGCTTCCCGGTGCGGGCCGCGGTCCACGCAGTAGCCGAAACGGCTCTTGTCCGGCGCGTTGGTGGCGTAGAAGCCGCTGCGGGTCCACATCACCCAGGTGTCATCGGCGCCGACGAACAGGGTCAGGTGCCCCGGGAGATTCAACTGCGGCTCCCAGCCCTCTGTGTCGGGCCGGTGATAGATCTGCAGGACCTGCTGACCGTGACCGCCCAAGGCCCAGCGCGTGTTCTCTGCTTCGCCGGCGTCAGGCTCGCTGGGACTGACGGTGTACAGGCGCAGGTCGCGCAGGTCGAAGCGCTGCTGACGCGTGGCGTGGTTGGGCGGGCGCAGGCGCTGCGGCACGGTGCCGAAGCGCAGTTGTCCGAGGTCGTCGATGCCTGGATCCAGCATGTCCTGACCGACGCCGCGCAACGCATCCATCAGGCGCCCGACCCGGGTGCGTGGGCTCCACAGGTGGATGGCGCTGTTGTCGCCGCCTGAGCTGAGCACGCGATCCGGGCCCAGCCAGGCCACCGCGCTCACCGGCAGATCGTGGCCGTAGTAGGTGCTGCGCGGCTCGAAGCCGGTGGGTCCGAACGCCAGCACATGGGTGAGCGCGATCTGCTGGCCCTCGCCACCGCCGGCCAGGTCGAGGCCGACGGCAAGCGCCTTGCCGTCGGGAGAAAACGCGGTCGCCACCGCGGCCTGCTCGACCAGCACCTCACCGAGATGCAGGCCCTGATGGTCCAGTGCGATCAATCGGCCCAGCGGTCGCTCGGGATCGTCCACAAAGCCGTCGCACTCGGTGGCCACCGCGACGCCCTGGGCGCTGGCGGCCAGCGTGGCGGCGTCGATGGGGCGGTCCGGCGCGACAACGTGGATGGACTCGATGCCCTGCCCCGGTCGGAAGGCCAGCCACTTGAGCCGGTTCTGCGTGGCGTCACTGAACGAGTGAACGGCCACGACCAAGCCGTATCCGGCCGCCTGCCTGCGTCGCCCGGCCTTGCTCGACAGTGCTTGCGTCCACGGCAACTCGTCCAGCGGCGCCGGAATCCAGCGTGGTGTCACGACCAGGTGCATGACCTCGTCCACCATCCGCGTCTCGGCAACCACATGCACGGCATCGGGTGTCGGGGGCTGGTCGAAGCCGGCCGTGGTCAGGCGCCGAGTCGCCAGCACCTCCACCGCGCCGCGGCGGTGGACCGGCCCATGGCGGCGCGTGACACCCAGCGCCAGCCAGCGCCCGTCCGGGCTGAAGGCCAGGCTGTCGGGGTTGTCCGGGTGATCGAAGGCGCTGACCAGGTTGCCGGTGTCGACGTCGAAGACTTCGATGCGCTTGGCGTTCTTGATCGTGACGACCCAGCGTCCGTCGG
>NZ_JALHPM010000324.1:0-4160 GCF_022842525.1 Luteitalea sp. | reverse complement strand
TGTCTGCGTGGTCACCGTCCACGCGCGGCCGCGGGTCGCGCCACGCAGGCCGAGCCCCGCCATCAGGCGCTCCACCGTGCACCGCGCCACGTGATGGCCCTCGCGCCGCAGCTGGCGCCAGACCTTGCGCGGGCCGTACACGCGGTAGTGCGTCTCCCAGACGCGCTGAATGACGGGGCGCAACGCCGCGTCGCGTTGTGCGCGGGCACTGCGCCGCGCCGGCTCGGCGTGCTGCTGCTTGGTGGCGTAGTACGTCGCCGGGGCGATCGGCAGTTGCCGGCAGATCGACTCGACCCCATACGCGGCGCGGTGCTGGTCGATGAAGGCGACCATCACTTCGGTCGGCGGTCGAGCTCCGCCTGTGCGAAAAACGCCGAGGCCTTCCGCAGGATCTCGTTGGCGCGCTTCAACTCGCGATTCTCGCGCTCGAGCTCCTTGAGCCGGGCCTTGTCACTCGTGCTCAGGCCGGGGTGGGTGCCCTCGTCCTGCTCGCCCTGGCGCACCCACCGTCGGAGCGCCTCCACCGTGCACCCGAGCTTCTCGGCCACCGACTTCATCGCGGCCCACTGCGACGGGTACTCATGCACGTGCTCCTGCACCATCCGGACTGCCCGCGCTCTCAGCTCGGGCGAGTACTGACTGGGTCGTCCCATGGACTCCATCCTCTCAACGTTGGAGCCCTCCGGAGAACCCGGGGCGGTTCACATGGCGTTGCCAGCTAGGCCCACCCTCGCCGAGAGGGGGTAGCGCCGGTACTAGGTTTGATCCGATCGCGTGGACACATCGGCGAAGGTGGCTACGATGGCCCGATTGGCCCCCGGACCCCGCTGCGCCGGCCCCGGCGACGATTTCACAGGCCAAGCGGCTCGCCCTGGTCCTCGACGAGGGGAGTAGCGTGTGGACGGTGGCCCGCGACCTCCACCTCGCCGGGACGGCGGTCCGCGGCGTCGGCTGTCGGCACATGCCCGCCGGGACGCCGAGGTCGACGTGCGCGTCCGTGCACTGTTCAGGAGGGCGCGCGAGGTGTACGGAAGCCTGCCGACTCACGACGACCTGCGCGAGGCCGGCGTATCAGCCACACGCCACTGCGTCGCGCTCCGTAGCGCCACGCGGAACTGCGGGCCCGACAGCGCAGCCATACCGCGCGACGACAATCACTGTCGAGACCGTGGCGCATCTGGGCGACCAGTAAGCAAATACCGACGACTGACAATTGACTGACAACGCGAGACCTGCGCCAGCCCATAGGGCTGCGACCCACTTGCCCAAAGAGCCGGGGGTCGCAGAGACCCGAAATGCATCGCGACAATGCAATAACACGCGGTTGCGTGATTGCCAGCGCTGCATTTCTGACCTGGCCTGGATGAACCACCGGCCTCGACTGACAAACGACTGACAACGTGAGGTGGCCTCAGGCGGCCTCCAGTTGCCTCCGCAAGGCAGGCGCGCGCCGCGGGCGTTTCGATGCGGGCTGCGTAAGTAATTGTATCGAAATGAGTTAGTTTGGTACGCCCGGCAGGGCTCGAACCTGCGACCCCCGGCTTAGAAGGCCGAGCAAGCCCTCTGCGGCCATCGCCAGCGGTATCCCTCACTCCCCAAGATCGAAAGAATCAGGCGCAAAGGGTGCGAGTCACTATCCCGCCTGCTCCTGTTGTCTCCTTCTGTCTCCAAACGAATCCGCACCCCCTACGCACCCTTGATTCTGTCCTTGGGGGTGCTACGATCCTCTGAGTCCTCCATTCGACTAGGCATCGCCTGATGCGCCTGCAGCCTCCGCCAGGACTACCAAGGGAGTTTGCCATGTCGAAAAACGTGATCTCTACCGAATTGGTTCGTACCACGCAGCGGCACGCGCCCGACCGGGTCGTAGACTACCGCGACCCGAAAGTGCCGGGGTTCGTCCTGAGGGCTCGTCCGACAGGCGTGCACTCGTGGAGAGTTCAACTGCCCGACAGAACGTGGGTGTCGCTTGGTCGCCTCGATGAAGTGAGCCTTGCCGACGCCCGCGAAGCGGCGCAGACCCTGAGGGCGAAGGCCAAGCTGGGGGAGACGCTGCCCAAGCGGATTGCGGACGACGGGCTCACCTTGCGTCGCTTCCTGGACGAACATTACGAGCCCTGGATGAGCGCTACCCATCAGGGGCGCACCGGACAGGTGGAACGGATTCGGTGGGCGTTTGGCGCGCTGCTGGATGTGAAGCTGCCAGAACTGACCGCGGCGCGCGTCGACCGCTGGCGCGCCACGCGTCGTAGCCATCATCGCCGCACCGATGAAAGATCGGAGCCAGCAAAGGTATCGGGCTCAACGATGAACCGGGACCTCGCTGCGCTCCAAGCCGCGTTATCTCGGGCTGTGGAGTGGGGCTCGTTGTCGACCAATCCCGTTCGCCAGATGAGGCGAAGCACCGAAGACGAGTCGGGGGTCGTTCGTTACCTCTCAGCCGAGGAGGAGCTCCGACTGCGTTCCGCACTGGCCCAACGGGACGACACGCGCCGTGCGGCTCGGGAGTCGGCAAACGGCTGGCGGCGCGAACGGGACTACGCGCCCTGGCCGTCACTCGGCATCTTCTCGGATCACTTGACGCCTCTTGTCCTCTTGGCCTTGAACACAGGACTGCGCCGCGGCGAATTGCTTCGTCTGACGTGGGGTGACGTCGACACCGCAAAGCGGACCCTGACCGTGCGGGGGAGCGGTGCCAAGAGTGGCCAGACTCGCCACGTGCCGCTGAACTCGGAGGCGGTGAAGACGCTCGACTCGCATAGAGCGGCCGACGCGGACTCCCTCGCCTACGTGTTCTCGAGCGGCACCAGCACGGAGCGGATCAAGTACGTTCGGAAGGGATGGACCGCCGTCCTCAAGAACGCACGGGTACAGGGATTCCGCTTTCACGACCTGCGCCACACGTTCGCCAGCAAGCTGGTCATGGCCGGTGTCGACCTGAACACCGTCCGTGAGCTTCTCGGCCATGGCAATCTCGTGATGACGCTGCGCTACGCCCACCTGGCGCCGGAGCACAAGGCGGCGGCGGTGGAACGACTAGTTGGGGCCAAGAATGATCGCTCGTAGTCGGCGGCAATGGTCCGAGTCACACCCTCTCCGACAATCCATACTTCAGTCCCGGCCTTGTTCCCCCTATCTTGGATGAACGCAACTGAGTGCTACTCCAACGATCTGAGAGGGTACGGCCATGGGGTCAGGCCCAGCTCCATCCGCGTCTAGCCTCGCAGCGAATGAGGCGCCGTGTGCCGTCGCCCCGTTCTTCGACTATGCAGCAAAGCCGCGGCGCGGACCCTGCACGTTGCGCAGGACGCAACGCACGAGGACCACAAGTTTGCCCACGCCCGCCAAGTCGAGGTCCGTGGTGAGGGTCGTGACATTCATCTTTTCCATGATCGGGACCAGAAACATGCCCATGGCGCCGAGCTTCGAGCGGTCTGGGACGTACGCGATGAGGCGCAGAGCCCCGATGCGTGCGAACGGCAGCTCCGCGCACTTGAGTTCCGAGCGGAAGATCCATTCGTCGGTCGTGCCTGCCCTCCGGCCATCGAACGTCACGTCGAAGATGCTCCCCTCCGGATAGTCATCCGTCTCCGCAAGGAGCTGCTCGACCGTCGGGGTTTCGACGGGTCCGCCGAGGAGGCGCGTGACCGGCGCCAGCTTTGCCAGAAGATCGCCGAAACCCGAGTGGAAGAAGCCGCTCTGCGGCAGCCGCGCCTTGAACAGGCGCTTGAGCAGGTCTTCGACCAGCTTCTGCAAGGCCAAGAGCTGGTGCAGCACAACGTCATGGGCGTCGAGAGATCCGGGCGCCAGCCTCCGCCCGGCCGAACTCTTCGCATGGAACACCGCGCAGCGGACAGCGGCGTAGTGCGCGTCGATGAAGGACGCGACGGGATCCTTGCCCGGCGTCCTCACGAAGGGCGCGAGGTCGGCGTGGGCCTGAACGGCCACGCCGAGCGCTCTCGTCAGCCAGTCGGTCTCGCCCTCGCCGTGCTGCTTCGGGGCGATGTGATCGAGCACCGATTCCAGCGCCAGGAACATGTTGCGGTAGCCGTCGAACACGTTCGCCGCCGCCTGCGAATGCCGAAAATACCGGTATGAGGCATGGTGCGGCGGCGGCACGTAGGCCGGCGGGGGGACGACGTTGCCGTCCTTGTCCGTCA
>NZ_JALHPM010000323.1:0-4161 GCF_022842525.1 Luteitalea sp. | reverse complement strand
AGGTGATCTGGTGATACGTCATTGCGCGTCCCCTTCTCTTGGCGGATTTGAGGAATCGCAAGTATCCCGGGTCGCCTCCCTTCGGCGCCAGTGTGTTGCACTTACTTTATGAATTCGCCTCTCGAAAAGGAAGGTCGTTGGTTTTCGAGGGCTGAGGGAGTTCGAGCTGTCCTTCGATCCGGACCTGCCGTCCGTCGTCGTGGGGCCAAACAATACCGGGAAGACCACGCTGCTCGATGCGATTGGGCTTGGCATGGGTTCGGCGAAGTTCTCCCGCTACGACGTCTCGGACGGGGACTTCTGGCAGGGCAAAGACGGCGAGCCCGTCGAACACTTCGTAATCGACCTGGAGCCATGGTACGAGGGCATCTGTGGCCAGTTCTGGTCCGACGACCAGCTTTACGCATACTGGACCATGATGCCTACCGGTGCTGCCGGATACCGCTACGGAGCTCAGGGCATCTGGAACGTCGGTGACGGGACCATCCTGACGCATGGGGGAACGCAGACCTACGACGAGGCGCGACAACTGCGCACCCCCGAACTGCTCGGATAGATCTCTAAGAACTGGGCAAGCCTTCTGTCCTCCGAAGCCACCGCGGTGATCGAGACCAGCCGCACCGGGGGCCTGCGGGCGATCACTGCTTACACCGTGCGCGGCCGCGTCACCTACTACCCATCACCAGCCGGCCTGCGCACCAAGCCGGGCATGAAGGTCTGGGACGTTCGGCCAGCCACATTCGTGGCGAATCTGCCGTCTGATGGCGCCGTCGTTGTTTGGGAGGCTTAGGCTAGAAGGCCGGACCTGGTCGCGACCGCATCCCAGCGGCCGAAGAACAGTCCGTCAAGGACGGGCTCGCGTGCAGACGGCAGGGCGTGGGGCTCCAATCGGCGCCGAGGCGTCGGAGGTGAGAGATTGCAGGATTTCTGGACCGTCGCCGATTCAGGGCGCTGGGGCGCCTGTGCCGATGTCCGTGTGATGCCGTCCATCCGCGTCCGTGCCGCGCATGCGCGTGATCTAGGGCGGCGAGTTCTTCGTTCCCGGTTCAGCGTTCGGTCGCGTGCTCGGGGGGGCCAGCAGTGTGCGAGTGTGACACGGAGTCAACGACCGTCGACGCCACGAAGGACAGAGCTGAGGCAATACCAAGCATCGAGGCAATCACGCCCGCCACGAGAGACGACGAGTGCGTGGCGGACGCCGAAGCCCGGTTCATCCACTTCATTCCAGTGCTCCACGGCAACTTCATCTGCTTCGCGAATCCCGACCGATCAGCGGTTGAGTGCCAGACGGCTGAGCGCTGAGAAGCTCGGAGGGCAGGCGACCGCGTTCCCCTCTGCCTTGTAGACGACAGCCCCTTAGCGCCCAATCGAGTTCTACACGAACCTCCAGGGCGTTGAAAAACGACACGGTGAGAATCACTTGCGACAGGCCCGCGGCACTGTCGCCTCAAGAATTGCGCGGATCGGCCTCCGGAGCCGAAGGTCGCAGGTTCGAATCCTGCCGGGCGCGCCAGCTCCTTCGGAGCTGCCTGCGTCCGCCAGTCTTCAGGCACGCCGCGACTCACTGCGTGCGTCGCGAGCGGGCACGAATCCTCGTCCCCGCGCGCCAGCTTCTTCCGCGCACCCTGCCCCGGCGGCTTCCTGAGTCTTCGCTCACCGTCCGCGCAGGCGTCGCGCGTGGTTGATGAGGGCGTTGGTCGAGCCGTCGTGGCTGGTGGCGTCAGTGGCGGCGTCGAGTTCCGGCAGGATGCGGTTGGCGAGCACCTTCCCCAGTTCCACGCCCCACTGGTCGAACGAATTGATGCCCCAGACGGCCCCCATCACGAACACCTTGTGTTCGTAGAGGGCGAGCAGGCGGCCGAGCGTGCGCGGGTCGAGACGCCGGTAGAGCAGGCTGGTCGTGGGCCGGCTGCCGGGGAAGACCTTGTGCGGGGCCAGACGCGCCACGGCGTCGGCGTCGAGGCCGGCGGCGGCAAGTTCGGCCCGCGCCTCCTCGAGTGTCTTGCCGCGCATGAGGGCTTCGGGCTGCGCGAAGAAGTTCGAAAGCAGCAGGGGATGGTGCGCCGCCAGGCCGTGCGCGGGCTCCGCGGCGGCCAGGAAGTCGGCCGAGACGAGCCGCGGGCTCTGGTGCAGCAACTGGTAGAAGGCGTGCTGGCCATTGGTGCCCGGCTCGCCCCAGACGATCGGGCCCGTGGCCACGTCCACCGGCGCGCCCTCGCGCGTCACGGCCTTGCCGTTGCTCTCCATGTCGAGCTGCTGCAGGTAGGCCGGCAGGCGCCGCAGGTACTGGTCGTACGGCAGCACCGCGTGGGTGTCGGCCCCGAGGAAGTTCGTGTTCCAGATGCCGAGCAGGCCGAGCACCATCGGCAGGTTGCCGGCGATGGGCGCGGTTTCGAAATGGCGGTCCATGTCGTCGGCGCCGGCCAGCAGTGCGTCGAAGCCCGCCGAGCCGATGGCGATGGCGATCGGCAGGCCGATCGACGACCACAGCGAGTAGCGGCCGCCCACCCAGTCCCAGAAGCCGAACATGTTGGTGGCGCCGATGCCGAAGGCCTCGACGGCGGCGGCGTTGGTCGAGACCGCCACGAAGTGGCGGCTCACCGCGGCGTCGCCGAGCGCGGCCACGAGCCAGGCGCGTGCCGATCGCGAGTTGGCCATCGTCTCCTGCGTGGTGAAGGTCTTCGACGCGATGATGAAGAGGGTCGTGGCCGGCGCGACGAGCCGCAGCGTCTCGTCCAGATGCGCGCCGTCGACGTTCGAGACGAAGTGCATCCGCGGACCCTCGCGTCCGTAGGGCGTGAGCGCGTCGACGACCATCGCCGGCCCCAGGTCCGAGCCGCCGATGCCGAGATTGATCACGTCGGTGATGCGCGCGCCGGTGGCACCGGTCCAGCGGCCGGCGCGGACGTCGTCGGCGAACTGGGCGAGGTGGGCCCGGGCCGCGCGCACGTCGGGCATGACGTCGTGGCCGTCGACGAGCACGGCACCGGGGGCCGTGCGCCGCAGCGCCACGTGCAGCACGGCGCGATCTTCGGTGGTGTTGATGCGGGCGCCGGCGAACATGCGATCGCGTGCCGCTTCGACGCCGGTGGCGCGGGCGAGCTCGCCGAGGAGCCGCATCGTCTCGGCCGTGACGCGCTGCTTCGAGTAGTCGACGAGCAGATCGTCGAGGCGGATCGAGAAGCGCGCAAACCGCTCCGGGTCGTCGGCGAAGAGCTGCCGCACCGGCACGTCCGCGATGCGGTCGCGATGCTGTTCGAGTGCGGTCCAGGCGTCGATCGAAGTCAGACTCATCGTCGTAGTCTACGCGTGGCGGGCAAAGCCCGCGACCGCGTGGCGCGGCACGCCCCAGCCCCCAGCCCCTAGCCCCGAGCCCCGAGCCCCGGTAAGATCCCCCCATGTCCCTGCTCGACTCCCTGAAGCGTTACACGGTCGTCGTTGCCGATACCGGCGACATCGACGCCATCCGCCAGCACCGGCCGCAGGATGCCACCACCAATCCGTCGCTGCTGCTCAAGGCGGCGCAGCAGCCGGCCTACCGGGCGCTGGTGGACGGCGCGCTCGCGGCTGCCGCGGCCACGGGCACGAGCGGCCCCGCCCGCACCGAAGCCTTCATGGACCGCCTCGCCGTCGCTTTCGGCTGCGAGATCCTCAAGATCATCCCGGGCCGTGTCTCCACGGAAGTGGACGCGCGTCACAGCTTCGACACCGAGGCCACGATCGCGAAGGCGCACGACCTCATCGCGCTCTATGCGGCCGCCGGCGTGCCGAAGGAACGCGTGCTCATCAAGATCGGCAGCACCTGGGAGGGCATCCGCGCCGCCGAGGTGCTCGAGCGCGAGGGCATCCACTGCAATCTGACGCTGCTCTTCAGCTTCGCGCAGGCGGTGGCCTGCGCGGAAGCCGGCGTCACCCTCATCTCGCCCTTCGTCGGCCGCATCTACGACTACTACCGGAAGGCGAAGGGCGCCGAGATTCCCGTGGACGCCGACCCGGGCGTCGAATCGGTGCGCCGCATCTACGCCTACTTCAAGAAGCACGGCTACCAGACGCAGGTCATGGGCGCCAGCTTCCGCCGTGTCGAGCAGATCACGCAGCTCGCCGGCAGCGACCTGCTCACGATCAGCCCCGAGCTGCTCGCGGCGCTCGCCGAGACGCCCG
>NZ_JALHPM010000322.1:0-4193 GCF_022842525.1 Luteitalea sp. | reverse complement strand
GGCAGCGCCGGTGCGGACGCCAGCGCCGCCCAGCGCTCGTACGCACGTGCCAGCTTGACGTCGTACTGATTCCGCGCGTAGGCGGGTCCGTTGTAGCGCTCGGCGAAGGTCGCCCACGCCTTGTCGCGCAGGGGCACCAGGTACCAGCGTCGGGCGATGAAGCGGGTGAAGGCCTCGAGCTGGGCCTCGGCGCTGCTGGCGTGCGCGGCGACGAACGCCTCGACGTCGGGGAAGCCAGCCTGCGCATAGTTGGCGCCCATGATCTGGAACGCCCCCCAGCTGGCCGACTGCAGGGCCGAGGCGCGATCGAGGAGGATCGCCTGCTCCAGCCGGGCCCACTCGCCCGCGCCGGTCTTCGCATAGTGCTTCCGGGTCCAGGTCGGGTAACTGATCGTCGGATGCGCGGCGCCGAACCGCCCGCCGGTGAGGCGGTGGAAGTAGTGGCCCTCGAACAGCACCTTCGGCCGGGGCGGCGTCGTGGTCAGGAAGCCGCTGCCGCCGGATTCGACCTCGGCGACGGCGCGCAAGGTGGCCAGTTCGACCTGCAGCGTCTGGGCCAGCGCGACCCACTTCTCATCGGTGATGGCAAGCATGGCGTCAGGGGGTCGGCATCAGGTGCCGCAGAGGCTCGACAACGGTGATGAGCTGCCCGCCGACCTCGGGGAAGCGCATCGAGATGATGGTCAGCAGCGGCAGACCGGCGTAGATCACCGCGCGCCACACCAGCCCGCTGTTCCAGTTCAGGCTGCCTGGGGTGCCGTGCCACAAGCGGCTCAGCACGTGGTCGCGTTCGAGCGTCAGCAGGGCGCGAATCGCCAGCGCCGCAGCCACCACGATCAGACCGACGTCCACCAGCAGGGCCAGGCTTCGGCCCGAGAACGCCGTCAGGAGGTGGCCCACCAGCAGCAGCATCGACAGCAGCACGGCGATGCCGAAGCCTCGCACCACGCGCGTGACGAGCGACTGCAACAGCAGGCTGATCACCATCGCGCTGAGTCGGCGCTGGGCCACCGTCAGTGGGACGCCAGACGTCATGCCGGGCCGCAGCCACTGCCCCGCGCGCTGCAGCGCGAGGCGCCACGTCTCGGTCCGCAGCACCGGGACCCGATCGTGCGTCGCGACGATGACGGTGTCGACGGGAGGCACCTCGCCGGCCGCCTCCAGGGCTCGCCGCAAGAGGCGCTCGGGCGACCGCGTCGGACGGAGCGCCGGACGCCAGTCGAAGGGCTCCTGCTCCATCGCCTCGACGTCGGCCGCGATGGGGTGGATGCGCACCCGTTCGAGCAGACGCGTCACGCGCCGGGCAAGCCACGCCGCCTGCCCGAGTTCGAGTGCGGCGGCCACGGCACCCAGCGTGGTGCCGAGCAGCACCACCGCGCCGTACGCGGCGCCTTCGACCGACGCCATCCGGGGCTCGAGCAACAACCAGATGAGCAGCAGCACGGCCACCGGCACCAGGAGGAAGACGCCAGCTGGCTGCATGGTCGTGCCGAGTGTGGACACGAGCGCCATCTCGAGCCGGCGGTCGCGCGCGTCGCGGCTGACCAGCGCGTGCACGAGCGGCAGGGCGCAGGTGGGGCTGATGCGCTGGTAGTACAGCGTGCGCAGGCTCCACGCGATCCACGCCACGATCATCACGGGGAACATCGTCAGCAGCGGCGCGGGCGACAGGAGGTTCGACAGGTCGAACGCGCGACTCGACGCGAAGAGTCGGTCGGCCGCTCCGCCCGGCGTCTGTCGCCACAGGAAGCCGAGCTCCGCCACGACGAACGCCGCACCGATCAGCAGCACGATCACCGAGACGAGTTCGGGGGCGCAGGCCGCGAGGGAGCGCCGGACGACGACGCGCCAGGAGGCCCGACGGGCGGCGCGGCCACGCGACACGATCCAGAGCCGCCATCCCCCGAGCGCCACCAGCACGATGGCACCGAGCGTGGCCAGCGCCGTGAGGGTCCACGACGTCAGGTACATGGCTGGCGACATCCGCCACGCGCCCCAGGACAGGGCATGCCAGGACCGCCAGAACCTCACGAGGGTGCTGGCGTCGGTGCTGGCGGTCAGGTCGGGCGCCGACGAGAGCGACACGTCGTGCCAGAGGTGGACCTGCCACACCGTGAAGATGCCGAGCGCCAGCAGCAGGCCGACGGTCAGGATGGCGTGCTCGGCCGCATGCGAGGCCTCCTCGCCGTGTCGTCGCGCCCCTCGCCGTGTCCCCGCAGCGGCGACCGGGCTGGCGCCCTCGAGACGACGCAGCAACGCGGGCGGTGACAACCACCGCGCCGACGGCAGCGGGCGGCGTTGCGCCGCCACCACGAGCCCCATCAGCACCACCGCCGTGACCGGCAGCAGCAGCCACATCAGGAATTCCTGATCGGAGGCAAAGAGGTACCGCTCTTCGTCGACGTCGCCGACGGTGCGCACGCGCCCGCGCACGACGGCGCAATCCTGCGGCGAGATCAGCTGCGCCCGCGCCGAGAAGGGCGTGAACTCGCGCTGCCCCACCACCAGCACCCAGGGCACGGGGCGCTCGACGCCGGCCTCGTCGGCGCACTGCGTTGCCGCGCCGCTCGCCTCGCTGCCATCGGGCGCCCGGTAGTCCACGAGCAGTGGCCCGGCCTCGGACGAGTCGCCGAGCGCCAGCAGCAACGCGTTGTAGACGCCCTGCTGCGCCATCGAAGTGAACTGCGTGCGCCGGCCGTGCATGCCGTCGCCGTGCGTCAGCGTCTGGGCATGTCCCTGCATCGGATACGACGAGGCCATCAGCATGCCCCGCACGAACGGCGCGTACTCCGGGTGCAGCATCAGGATGTCTGGCTCGGTGCCGAAGAGGATCACGTCCGGGGAGACGCGGTTGATCTCGCGCGCCAGGAACAGCCGGTCGCGCTCGTCCGTGCTGAGGATGCCGATGGCGCCGATGCGCCGGCGCTGCAGCTGCGACAGGATGCCCTCGAGCGTCAGGTCGCGCGCGGCATCGGTCAGGCTCGGCGTGAAGGTGGGCAGGCGGTCGCTCGGCGTGATCGAGTCTTCGAGGCGCAGGACTTCCGCAGTGGCCACCAGCTTCGAGAACTCTGCCGGCGCGGCCACGCTCCGCTGGCGCGACGCGTAGCGATCGGCGATGTGCAGCGGGAAGCCGAGACGCAGGGCGTGCTCGAAGACCGTCGGACGAGGGGCGGTGGCGGACTCGCCGCAGGGCGAGCCGTCGCTGACGCCTCGCAGTGGCGTGACGGGTGCCCCGCCATCACCCAGGCTCCCCGCTGGCGCCTGGCCGAGCCCGGTGCCCCATCCGGTGCTCGACTCCACCAGCAGGGCCACGCCCTCGCCATGCGCCCACTCGGGTCGGATGGCGGCGAGGTGATCCTGCAGCGCCAGCAGCAGCGTCTCGTCCTGGTGCACGGTCCGCTCGAACGTGATCTGGCCGTCGTGCGCCAGCGCCCCAGACAGCACGTCGCAGTTGCTCCAGCTGGTGGCGGATCCGGAGATGACCTGCACCTGCAGGCCTTGCCGATCGGGTGACTCGCCTTCGAGCCAGGCCATCTCCTCGAGTCCCCGCAGCAGCGACAACGAGGACCCCGAGTAGAACGGCCCGACGACGCGCAGTTCCGCGGCATGCGACGGCCCATCGGGATGCGGCAGGGCGTGCAGGGCGAGCGCGAGGTGACTGGCCAGCAGGAGCGGCACGCGCTCGATGCCCGAGGTCGGCATCTCCGGGACGGTCAACACCGCGAGCACCTCGACATGGCCTTCATCGTCGGCGGCATGGGCCTGGCGCAGGCGCGCGCCGGGCGTGCCTGCGGTTCTCC
This sequence comes from Luteitalea sp., assembly GCF_022842525.1. Lineage (NCBI taxonomy): Bacteria > Pseudomonadati > Acidobacteriota > Vicinamibacteria > Vicinamibacterales > Vicinamibacteraceae > Luteitalea > Luteitalea sp. The sequence goes on along the minus strand of NZ_JALHPM010000322.1, from coordinate 393 downwards.
TGAACAGCAGCACGCCGGGTCCGCGGCGCGCGTCAGGGTCGGTGTCGGTGGCGGCGGCCGTGCCGCTCCCGGCGCGTGGCAGGTGAAAGCGCTCCAACGTGTAGTTGGCCGCGCTGACCGCGCTCTGGATCGTCGCCAGCGTCCGGTCGGCCTGCCACCGGCTGTTGGAGTCCTCGTACGCCGACAGGGAGACGATGACGGCCCCGAGCCGACAGGGCACGCGCTCGCCCACGGCAGCCAACGCGGCGGCGGGACCGCGCACGGTGTCGGTGCGCAGCGCCGTGGCGGCCGCGAGGCACCCCATGTCGGCGAGGTAGTCGTCGATCAGCCGTGCCGTGCGGCTGCCGGCGACCTGCGCGTCGAGCCATGCCGTGCTGATCGTGGCCGGCGGCG
>NZ_JALHPM010000321.1:0-4266 GCF_022842525.1 Luteitalea sp. | reverse complement strand
AACAACGATTAGATCAGAGGGCAGCATGCACGTCGATCCTCTATCTCCCTGATTCGACGAATCTTACTTCCTGGATTCGGGGGGATTCCTCAGAGCGCAGCGCAATCCGGGATCGCGGCGGCGCCCCCGCTCATCCCCGGCACCCGTGCCATGCCGTCCGGCTGCCGCGGTTCAACGCGGTGCAAACACCCGATCCCGGATTCCGCGATGCTGCATCCGGGCTACGTCAGGCGATACCTGGCGTTCATGAGGACGGGTGCGTCAGCGCAACGACCGCAGCGAATTGGCGTCGGCGACAGGGACTCAGGCCTGCTCCCGGCGTGCCGCGATCGGGCCTTTAGATTGAACACTCATCTCCCTTCGAAATCCCAGGTGTGGTCGGTAGCCAGCCACGGTCCGCCCCCCCCACCGCCGCGTTCGAATCGAAGGCGCTCCTGTGCCGTGCTGTGTTGGCTCGCGTACCGACCGGCACGCGCGCGGTCCGTAGCCTGTGCCGGACCGAACCAGACTCAAGGAGACGAACATGAATTATGAAGAACGCGATCCCTTCGGCATTTATTCGACGAAGGTCGGCACGAGTGCCGGGCCGGATGAATCACGGGGTCCGGGTCCGGCCTTGATGGGCGCCGACACGCTGATGGGTAACGACGTCGTCAACCAGAACGATGAGAGCCTGGGCGACATCAAGGAGATCATGCTCGACATGCGCAGCGGCCGCGTCGGTTACGCGGTGCTGTCGTTCGGTGGATTTCTCGGCATGGGCGAGAAGCTGTTCGCGGTGCCGTGGAACGCGCTGACGCTCGACACCGAGCACAAGCGCTTCGTGTTGAACGTCGACAAGGATCGCTTGAAGGATGCGCCAGGTTTCGACAAGCAGCACTGGCCCGACATGGCGGACCAGGCCTGGACCAGCAGCATCCACTCGTACTATGGCACCAAGCCCTACACGGATCAGCCGCAGGGCTGAGCCACGGCGCCAGCGTCGACGGTGTACGCGTGCGCAACGCGTACACCGCCTGACTCTGGCGGACTTAGTTCGCCGGCGTCGGGGCTGGCACGATGATCGTCGTGTCACCGCCGGTCTTGCCGGGCTCGCCCGTCGCGCCGGTGTCGCCGGTGGCACCCGTTTCGCCGGCGCCGCCAGTGGCCCCTGTCGTGCCGGTGTCGCCGGTCGCACCGGTCGCACCGGTCGAACCGGTGCCGCCCGTGGCGCCTGTCGAACCCGTGGCACCCGTGTAGCCCTTGGCGCCGGATTCGCCCGTCGCACCCGTCTCACCGGCCGGACCGGCCGGACCCGGCACGGCCACGACGGTCGTCGACGACTCCACTTCGGGCCTGTCGCAGGCGGTCAGTCCCCCGGCCAGCACGAGCACTGTCAGCAGCATTGAATACTTCATAGGTCTTCCCTTCGAATTGCGATGAACGATGGCGTGAGCATGCGCGCGCTGCGCCTGCCGCCGAGCCAGCACTGTGCGCGCAGGCCGCCCGTGCGTCGGTACGTCACCGCACATGTGCCGGGGGCGCTGATGCCAACGAAGAAGGCTTCTATCCGGCCACCGGGAACACAGAGGAAGACGCATTGAGAAGGGCGTTGGATACACCAGTGCCTGGCCTGCAACGCGCTCGGACCCGACTTCCCCTGAGCATGCCACCAACACCAGTCATGAATTCCAATGCTCCTCTCATGCCCTCGGTGTTCCCGGTGGCCAAAGACCTGCACATCACATCGCACCACGGCCGACGAAGTTGGCAGCCCAGACCGCGCACCGGAACAATGAGCAGAGCGTGCGCTACCAGTGCCCGGGCCGAGGCGAGCTGGAATGCGCTTGCTCCTGAATGAGGACCAACACCACTCGATCTTCCTCGCTCTTTTCTCGGTGGCAAAAAACTGGACATCACCATGCACCCCGTCACACGAAACCTCAGAGTCGCGTCGCGTGCCGCCGCGAATAAGCGCGTCAGCGCACCGACCTCGCGTGCCGCGGGCGGCATGCTGGGCGCCTGATATCGATCCCGACCGTCCGCCATATCGCCGACAGCGGGATCGCCGAGGTCCCCATGAAGATTCGCCAGATTGCCGCCGTATCGATTGCCCGCGCAAAGCCGCGCGAGCTGCCGTTGAACCCCGTCGCGCGCCTGATGCCGCGCCCGTCCACCATCGTCCGTCTGCCGCTCGCCACCACGCGTGACGATGTGCCGACGAATCATCCCGAGGTGCTGTCATGAACCTGCCGAGCGTTGACGAACTGAAGGGCAAATGGCGTGAGCAGATGGGCGCCGCCAAGGTGGCGTGGGGCGAACTGACCGACGACGAACTGCTGAAAGTCGAAGGGCATGAGGATAAGCTCGCCGGCCTGATCGAGCAGCGTTACGCGATCTCGCGCGAAGAAGCCGAAAAGCAGGTCAAACACTTCTTCGACAGTCACCGCGGCTGAGGCGCGCTGCGCCTCAGCCGTCACCTGACAGGATGACGAACATGAAATTGCAGACCCGATTACTGAAGCCGGTCTCGGCGATCGCACTGGCCGTCATGGCCGGCAGCGCGCTGGCCGCGACGCCGATGACACAGGATGTCGTCGAAGCCCGACAGGAAACCCAGATCTGGACGACCTATGCGCTGAGCCCGTATCTGCGGGCCAACGATCTCAAGGTCACGGTCGACGCCGGCAAGGCCACGCTGAGCGGCATGGTCGACGAAGAGGTGAACAGGGACCTCGCGCAACAGATTGCGCTGGGCGTCGATGGCGTGACCGAAGTCGACAACCTGATCAAGGTGCAGTCCGACTACGTGCCGCCGCCGCAATCGTCCGGCAACCAGTATGCCGCGCGCATCGACGACGCGACGATCACCGCCGCGGTGAAGTCGAAGCTGGCGTGGAGCACGCACACCGAGGCGCTGACGACGAAGGTGGAGACCGCGGGCGGCAAGGTGACGCTGGCCGGCACGGCCGACAGCAAGGCGGCGAAGATCGCGGCCGGTGCGCTCGCCGCGAACACGCGAGGTGTGACTGCCGTCGACAACCAGTTGACGGTCGGCGCCCCGCAGGCGTCGATGGCGCAAGAGGCCGGGTCGAAGGTGGGCACCGCCGAGCGTGAAATCGCCGATACGTGGATCACGACCAAGGTCAAATCGATCTTCCTCTACTCGAGCCACGTCGACGGCTCCGACATCGGAGTGGAAACGGGCGCGGGCATCGTCACGCTGACCGGCAAGGTCGATAGCGGCGTCGAACGCGCGCTGGTGATCGAGCTCGCGAAGAACGTCCGCGGCGTGAAGCGCGTGGAGTCCGAAGGCCTGGTGCTGTAGCAGGCGGTCGGCGCCGGCCACGGACGGCCGGCGACTGGCCTGGCGGGTCGGCAGCCGCGGGCTGCGCCCGGCCACGGAGCAGACAGAGACACGGAGAAAGATGAACTGGGTGGGCGCCACGCGGCAACGCCAGGGAGTCTGGTCCGACGCGCTAGGCCAACAGCAAGCCGCTCGGGCGCCGCGGGCATCCTCCATGCCGTCCGTTTCCATCTTTTCATGCCCGGTGGTGGCCATATCCCTGAGCGTCCATGCGCCCCGCTCGTCGGGCTGACGCAGGACGCGCAACCCGTGCCCCCCGCTGCGCCTTCTCAGCAACCTGGGCGGTGACGCTGCGTTTCGCGCGATCATGGCGCGTGAGCGATATCGGCGCTCGGCCATTCAGACGCGGGCACCACCTCGCACACGCGCCGATTCATCCGCCATAGCGCGTCTCCTGCAGATCGAGTTCCCGCATCATCTTGCGCAAATCGAGATCGTTCAGCCCGTGGGCGCGTCCGCTGCGGAGCAGTTCTTCCCGTTCCGCGTGCAGGCCGATGCGTCTGAGCTGGCGCTCGAGATCGGCGTCGTCGCGCTGCTGCGAGGCGTCGACATCGAGTCCGTCGCGTTCGATGCGCTGCTGATACAGCGCCATGATCCGCGCGGCAGTGTCGGTGTGGCGGTACCCGTTGGCGAGTCCGGCGCCCATGCGCTGCTGCGCAGCGTCGATCGCGGCTATCGCGGCCCCGGCAGCGGCCGTGCGCGCGCGGGCCTCGGCGGCCTGACGGGACGGTTCGGGCGGCAGTTCGAGGCCCTGCAGGGTCCGCGGCAGACCCACTGTCGCGAGCACCAGCGACAGCACGATCACGCCCGCAGCGAGCAGGATCGCCAGGTCGCGCGCCGGGAACGGACTGCCGTCGGCGAGCGCGGCCGGCAGGCTCAGCACACCGGCGAGCGTCACCGCGCCGCGCACGCCGGCGAGC
>NZ_JALHPM010000320.1:0-4278 GCF_022842525.1 Luteitalea sp. | reverse complement strand
GCCTGCGCCACCGGTGCCAGTTCCCCCGCCGCCGCCCGCGCTCTCTGGGCGACCGTCGCGCAGTTCGGTGGTGGTGTCGAGCAGGTTCACGCCGTCGCGCGTCGCCCAGCGACTCGCCTCCGCGATGGTGACGAGCGTGCCACCAGCCGAGACCCAGTCCTTCAGGCGCTGCAGCGCCGGGCCGCCGAGGCCCTGCGTGTAGTTGCCGGACGGCAACACGACAACATCGAAGCGCGTCAGGTCGGCCATCATGAACGCGCTGACACGGACGGCCGTGACGCGCTGGCCGAACCGCCGCTCCAGCACGTAGCGCGCCCAGCCGGCACTCTGCGACGAGACCGGCGCGTCCCACGCCAGCAGCACACGCGGCGCCTTCAGCGGCACGACCCTGTTGCTCCCGAGCGAGATCCCCGCCTCGGTGAACGCGGAATCCACCGCCACGATCTCGGCCCGGTGCTCGGTCGCCAGGCGAGACAGGACGGCGGTCGTGTCGGCCGGGTTCTCCACCGAGCGGACGATGGCCGTCCCCGCCGGGTAGGTGCGCCCGGCGAGGGTGAAGCTTTCGTCGGCAAATCGCAGGCGCAGCCCCGCCGCTTGCGCGGCCACCACCAGGCGCGCCGTCCCGATGCCCCACGGCATGACGTACCCCACCTTCGCCGCCGGCAGCGTCACCGCCGGCGGGGCGGCCATCGGCTGCGTCCGCACCGTCGTCAGGGGACGGTCGAACGGCACGACGTCGACGTCGTAGGCCGAGGGCAGATGCCACCCGGTCACGTCGTACATCTGGTCGGGCAGCCGCTTCCGGCGACGACGGTCCTGCTCCGTGACGAACGCCGCGGGCTGGGCGACCGACGGGTCGAGGAGGTTCTGCAGCAGGCGGCCGGCCGGCTGCGCCGCAGGCACCACATAGGTCCCGGCGGCCAGGGTCCGCGCGCCGACGGTGATCGCCTCGGTGGACTGCGACACGTCGAACCCCTGGTCGCGCAGCAACTGCGCGAAGCGGTGCGCGCGTGCCGGGTCGGCGCCGACCGGCACCAGCCACGCCCTGGTGCTGCCCTTCTCGCCATCGGTGATGGCGCTGCGGCGGTAGGCGACGAAGTCGCGCAGCAACGGCTGCCGATTGGCCGCCGACGTGGCCAGGGTGGTCATCGCGGCGGTGAAGTGGCGCAGCACGCCGTCGCGATAGGTCAACTGGTCGCCATCGGACCGTCGCCACACCAGCCCGCGCGCCGACGCCATCTCGTAGGTCATGCCGATGGCGCCGTGGAAGATCGGCCACGACTCGCCATACCCGGGGTAGAACGAGTCGTAGACCTCGCGATTGAAGTAGGCGAAGCCGCGCTCGTCGAACTTCGCGGCGTTGGCCTTGCCGATGGTCGAGAACCAGCCGATCTGCTGCGGCGTGATGTGCGGATTGAGGGGGTCGGCGGGCGGCGCGAAGTAGTACGACGAGTCACCGCTCATCTCGTGCAGGTCGACGACCACCTGGGGAAACCACTGCAGGAAGAAGCGGGTCCGGCCGCGCGTCTCGAGCTGCGACTGGGCGAACCAGTCGCGGTTCATGTCGAACAGGTAGTGATTGGACCGGCCGCCCGGCCACGGCTCGTTGTGCTCGGCGGCGAACGGCTCGGCATCGGGCCACGGGCCCATCGCCTGGGTGTTGGACGCCACGAAACGCGCCCGGCCATCCGGGTTCTCGAGCGGGTCGATGAGGACGAGCGTCTCGCGCAGGATGCGCGTGACGTCCGGATCGTCCTGCGCGGCCAGCAGGTGATACGCCTCGAGCAGCGCGGCATCCACCGAGGAGATCTCGTTGCCGTGCACCGCGTGCATCAGCCACACCGCGACGGGCAGCGACGCGACCAGGGTCGCCTCCTCGCCGGCGGCCAGACCACGCGGGTCGGCCAGGCGCTGCAGGCCCTTCTGCACGGCGTCGAGTTGCGCCATGCGTTCGGCCGACGCGATGGCCAGCACGACGAGCGGCCGGCCTTCCCACGTGCGCCCGTACTCGATCAGCCGGGTTCGCGTCGGCGCCGCCTGCGCCAGCGCCTTCACGTAGGTGATGACGCCATCCGGCGGCGTGATCGCCGCGCCGGGCTCGTGCCCGAGCACCTGCGCGAGCGTGGGAATCGTCACGTCGTAGCGCACGCCTGGGGCGAAGGGCGCTGGCGCAGCGGAGGCGGCCGGCGCCTGTGCCAGAGACGACGAGGCCGTCATGCCGGTGAGCATGACGGCCAGGGAATACGCGAGGATCCGGGTGTTCACAGATAGCCCTGAAGGTGACGCTCGAGGAGCGCCCTGGTCGCCTTGATGCCCTCGTGCTCGCCGAGGGTGGTCCCCTCGTACTCGATGCCGATGAACCCGCGGTACTTCGAGGCGATGACGATGTCGAGCATCTTCTTGTAGTCGGTGTGCGTCTCGTTGCCCTGGGCGTCGAAATCGTGGGACTTCGCGCTGACCCCCTTGGCAAACGGCATGAGCTCGGTCACGCCCTTGTAGCGGTCGTACTCGACCTCGCGGCTGACCCGGAAATTGCCGAAGTCGGGCAGCGTCCCCACACCGGGCATGCCCACCAGCGTCATCACGCCGGCCAGCCACTCGCCGTTGCTCGAGAGCCCGCCGTGGTTCTCGACGATGACGTGGATGCCCTGCGAGGCGCCGTACTCCCCCACCCGGCGGAGCCCGTCGGCCGCCAGCTTCTGCTGCTCGGCGTACTCGCCCTGACTGGCGGCATTGACCCGGATGGCGTGGCAGCCGAGGAACTTCGCCGCGTCGATCCACGGCTTGTGGTTCTCGACCGCCTTGCCGCGCGCCGCCGCGTCGGGGGCGCCGAGCATCCCCTCGCCGTCGATCATGATCAGGACGTTCTTCAGGCCGAACCCCTCGGCCCGCGACTTGAGGTCCGACAGATAGGCCGTGTCCCTGGCCTTGTCCTTGAAGAACTGGTTGACGTACTCGAGGCCGGTCACCCCGAACTCCTGCTTCGCCAGCCGCGGGAAGTCGAGGTTCGTGATCTCCTTCTTGAAGAGCGCCTTGTGCAGCGACCACTCCGCGAGCGAGATCGCGAAGCGACCCTTCTCGGGGGCGTAGCGGGCGAAGGAGAGGTCGGCGGTGGCGATCGCGGCACCCGCGATCGAGGCAGTTCTCAGAAAATGACGTCGCGTCAGCATGGCAGGCTCCGGTTTTGCCCCTCATTTCGCCACGCCGGTCCGTGGCCTGTCAAAGCTATACTGCGCGCCGGCGCCTCCACGCACCTCGATGATCGGCACACGACTCGGGCAGTACCGCATCGACGCCCTCCTGGGCCAGGGCGGCATGGGGGCCGTGTATCTCGCCACCGACGAGATGCTCGGCCGCCAGGTCGCGATCAAGGTCCTGCGCGACGACGTCGACACGCAGGGCACGGCGACCGAGCGCTTCCGCAGCGAAGCCCAGATCCTCGCCCGCCTCGACCATCCCCAGATCCTGCGGCTGTACGGCTTCTCGCAGCACGATGGCGTGCTGTACATGGTCACCGAGTTCGTGCGGGGCGAGGCGCTGCTCCGCCACCTCGAACGCGGCACCCCCCTCGACACGCCGCAGGTGCTCGAATGGGCCGGCCAGGTCCTCGAGGCCCTGGACTACGCGCACGGGCTCGGGGTCGTGCATCGCGACATCAAGCCGGCCAACATCCTGATCGACGAGCGCAATCGCGCCCGGTTGCTCGACTTCGGCATCGCCCGCATCGTCGGCACCGACGGCCCGACGCAGACCGGCCATGCCGTCGGCACCCTGACCTACATGGCGCCAGAGCAGGTGCTCGACGAACCGATCGACGGCCGCGCCGACATCTACGCCTTCGCCGTCGTCCTGTGCCAGATGCTCGCGGGACGACGTCCGTATCGCAGCACGACGACGGCGGGCCTGATCCGCGAGATCGTGGATGGTCCGTCACCGGACTTCGCCGTGCTCCTGCCGCCGCACACCGCGATGTTCGCCCCGGCCCTCACGCGGGCGCTGGCGCGGCGCCCGGCCGACCGCACGCCGACGGCCGGCCAACTGCGTCAGGAGTTGATGGCGGTGGCCCCGGTGGCGCGACCGCCACTGCCGCTGGACGAGACGGTCGTCGCCACCGAGGCCGCCCCCCCGACCGATCCCGATCGCACGGTGCCGGTGCCTCCGCCTCTCGCCCACCCGCGGCGCCCCTGGGCGCTGGCCTGGGGGGTGCCCGCGGCCGTGCTGCTCGCGGTCGGCGCCGCCGGCTGGTACGCCCTGGCCCCGGGCCCAGGTCGCCCCGAG
>NZ_JALHPM010000319.1:0-4310 GCF_022842525.1 Luteitalea sp. | reverse complement strand
ACCATGGCGTACAGCGTCCACATTTCGCCCATCCACTCGCGCTTCACGTAGGTGAGCCAGCAGACCGTGACGAAGAGCGCGAGGTGGAAGCAGGCCGCCGCGAGCTTGGTCTGCGACAGGCTGCCGTCCTTGCTGGTGATGAGCGAGAGGAGGAAATTCACCGCATCACCCCTTCGGCGCCAGCCAGTGCCAGGCCGCCGCGATGGCCCCGCCGAGCACCGCCACCTTTGCCACGAGCCACGTCGTGACGTTCACCGACGACTTCACCACCTTGGCCGTGCTCTTCACGTCGCCATAGGCGCGCACCATCTCGACGATGGTGCCGGTGTGCTGCGCGATCTGGCGCGTGATCTCGGTGTTCTCGTGCAGCGCCTCGGCCGCCTCGTGCACACGCGCCTCGAGGCTCGCGAAGCTGTGCTCAAGGTCGCCGACCCGCACCGCCAAAGCGTCGAGCTTGCCGGGGATGCTGTCCACGGCCATGGCCTCAGCCCTTGATGGCGTCTTTGGCCGCGTCCCCAGCCGTCTTGACCCCGCTCAGCACCCAGGCCCGGAACCGCGGCATGCGCTTGAGCATCTGGTGATCGACGAAGACGCCGAGCACGACGCCCACCGGGATCTGCCAGCCCACGAAGCCCGCCGCCGCGCTCAGCGCGCCAAGAACCTGCTCCATCGAATGCCTCGCACTCGCGCAGACCGTGCGCGTCTTGCGAGGCATCGTAGGGAGAGCCTCATGGCGGGCGAAGCCGGAAAACGTGGCGGCGGGACTTCAGCCCCATGGCGTACTGCCGCCAGGCGGGCCGGCCGGCCAGGCGCTGTTGTCGGTGTCGATCGTGGCTGACCTCGTTCCCGCTTCCACCGATCCAGGCCCCCACGCTGGATACCAGTTGCCAGTGAGCCCAGTTGCGATATTGCCCTGGCTTGTCCACGCCGCGCCGGTCCACAGGTACGCGGTCAGCGTGCCGGCGTTCAAGCGGTAGAGAACTTGGGCCCCGTTGCCGTAGGTCGAACCGTATGCCGAGCTGCTGCCGTTGTGCTGCGAGCGGCCGTCGACCCCGTAGTAGCCATACCCCTGGGCATCTTGGCCTGGGTACGAGGTCAGAGACGCCGACGCCGTTGCGATGCCTCCGCAGCACCGTCCGTCTGGCCCGGCGTAGGTAATCATGAAGCATCGGTCTTCTGTGGCCGGCCGCGCCTGGGTGCCGCGCACCACCCCGCCCTGGGTGCCGGTGCTGACCAGCGTGGCGACGGTGTCCCCGACGCTGAGGGTGATGTCGGCGTCCTTGTCGGCCGGGTTCCACCCGCTGGCCACCGGGCCAGCTGCCGTTGTCACCGTCAGCGTGTAGTCGTGGCGCTGTGCGCTGGCGAGCGGCACCGCGGCGCCCGCCGTGAGCACGATCGACCAGTCGGTGGTGTCGAAGACCTTCGGCTCGCCGGTCTCGCCGGTCGATAGGTACGGCGCAAAGGCCTGCAGGTCGTTCGGCGAGCCAGATGCGCCGTATGGCACGTCGGCATGGCTCGCGATGCGCGCGGCCGTCGTCGCGTTGTAGCGGTAGAGCGTGCTCAAACCGCCGGCCGACGGGTCGCCAATGAACACGAGCTCGCCGCCCACGAGATGGAACTTCCCGATCCGCGTGGCTGATGGCGAGAAGGTCTTGTCCTCGATCTGCACCAGCGTGCTCGCGTTGCGCCGCTTGAAGCCGTTCGCCAGCGCGAAGACGAGATGAGTCCCATCGCAAGAGAAGACGCGCGATAGCGTGTCATCTTCGCGGTCCTGCTCGACGCCGGCCGTGTTGTAGCGGAGCACGCGCGAGCCGTCATAGTTCACCGCGTAGATGCTGCCGCCGGCCGCAGCGACGCTGATGATCTCGACGCCGCTAGGCGCGGGGAAGTCAGGCGTGATCTCGACCTTCGTCAGCCCGGCGGCGGCGACATCGAAGACCCATGCCTCGGAAGGAGTGGTCAGCGGGTCGGTACCCAGGCTGTAGACGCCGACCACCACAACGTCGGCGCTCGCATCGTAGGCTGCGCCGCTGACGCGGTACGCATAGACCGACGCCTCGAGCTCGCCGACGGCCGAGTACCGGCGCACCTGAAAGTAGAAATTGGAGACGGTCGAGATCTGGACCACGTCGACCCATCCGGACGCCAGCAGGAAGCGCCAGGTGATCTTCGTTTCGCCGAGGTCGGCCAGCTCGCGGGTAACCTCGAACGCGGAACGCAGCGGCATCGCGTCGACCGGCGCCTTCACGGCCCACAGCCGCACCTTGACGTCGATGTCCGACGCGAAGAGCGTGTCGTCGACGACGTAGCTGGTGCCCACGATGCCGTCGGCCGCCACGATGAGGTCGTCGTCGTCGGCTTGCACGACCTCTACGCTGTACGTGACGCCGTCCTCGGGCCCTGTGTCGGCCGCCTCGTCGCCCTCGAGCGCCTGCAGGAGGCGATCCCGATGACGCCACGTGATGGTGACGTCCTCGGCCGCCACAGATGTCGGGTAGGCCAGGGCATTGATTCGAAGCCGGCCAGGCGCATAGGGACGAAGGATCAGCTGATCGATGACCACGCTGTCGGTCTGCGCCGACCCCTCGGCGAGCTCGCCTTGCCCGGTGCGCGGAAGCAGCTTCACGTCGACGTCGTCACCATCGGCCCGCTCGTTCTCCTCGAATGCCGTGTAGCCGTCGATGAAGAAGATGCGCGCCCCGCTCGCGTGCGAGGCGGCGACCGTGCCGTGTACGCCGCGCCCGAGCGTGATCGCGCCGGTGCCCGAGTCCCACGCGTCCACGCGCACGATCTCGTCGCCGACCTGCGCGTAGGTGCCGACCGCCACCTCGGCGCCGTCGACGATGTTGGCGATCGTGGCGGTTGTGGCGGCGTGACCGAGGGCGGCCGATAGCGTGCCGCTGGGCGCGAACCCGCCGCGATCAACCTCGACGTAGGCCTCGGCACCGGTGCGCGTGCGCATGCCGTAGTCGAGAGACAGGCCGGATGGCCGAACGGCCGCCGCGACGACGAAGCCGGCCGCCGGATCACGCGCGGCGACCTCGGTGGCGCCGAACACCTGCACGGCCTCGTAGTAGCCGGCTTCACGGACAAGCCGATTCTGCGCAACCACAGCCGCGCCGCCAGCTGGCGGCGTCCACCCCGATGGCTGCTCGGCGCCGTAGGTGGTCGCCGGCATCGAGTAGACATCCTCGGCGCATTCAAGCTCGATCGTGCCGTCGGTGAGGCTGCCATAGTTGATGCGCAGCACGCGCAGCACCATGCCCGTGATCGAGAGCTTCGCCCAGTTCCATCGGATCACCGAGCCTCGAGTCAGCGAGAAGGCCTTGCGCTGTACGCGCAGGCGCACCTTGGCTTGCGGCGATGAGACGGCCTTCAGGTCGCGCATGGCCACGCGAAGCGCCAGGGCAGCGTGAAAGAGGCCTGGATACTGCTGCGTGCGGGTGACGACGCCGCCCTGGGAGGTGATGTTCGCGAGGTTCTGCGCGCGCTGCGTGCCCACGACGCGCGGCCCGCTGCCGACGTCGCCGAACTTCACGACGACCTCATTCGTGGTCTCGGCCGGCGCCGGCTTCTGGTAGCTCTCGACCCGTTGAATGTTCGACTCATCGAACAGCGGGAGCGAGCCGACATCGTAGCCGCCGCGGAACGCGACGATCTCGAACAGGCCGGTCGTCGGGTTCTGCACCAGCGCCGCGCCAGCGTGATCGACGACGCGCTGCATGAACGCCTCGACGCTCTCCTGCTGGGTCCAGTGCATGCACAGGCCAAGCCCTTCCGAGTAGAACGTGTCGGCGGCCGCCCTGAAGTTGGTGTCGTCGATCTGCGCGGTGCCGCCGCCGGTGCCCCACGAAGTATTCGTCAGGGCCTCATAGAGCATGTGCGCCGGATTCATGGCGACCACCACGTTGCCGGCAGCGAGGCTGAAGTCGGCGACCGTGCCGGCGTCGTTCAGCCGCTCGCCGCCGGCGATGTCGCCCTCAAGCTGCAGCATGTCGATCGTGTCGACGAGGAATCCTGTAGTGCCCGTGGCGAAGCTCGAGCCGTTGCTGAGGCGCGTGATCGAGAAGGCAGCCTCGCTCTCGGACCAATCGAGCGTGAAGTCGAACTGATACCACTCGCCGATGACCAGCGGCGCGGCGCCAACCGGCACGTTATTGATTGATGGCCGTTCGTTCGAGCCCGTGCCAGTGGCGTCGCGACTGAGGGCGACGGTGATGCCGTCCTCGAAGGCCTCGCCGTTCTTGCCGAATATGACGAAGACGATGTCGGCGTCGGTGCCAGAGTCGCCGGCGGCATTGACGTCGACG
>NZ_JALHPM010000318.1:0-4324 GCF_022842525.1 Luteitalea sp. | reverse complement strand
CCTCGCCCTCACCACCGACTTCACCGCCCTCTTCGCCTTCTCCCTCGGCCATCGCGATGGCGGGGGTGGCAACCAGGGCACAAGCAATCAACCAGGTCTTCGTGAGCGTCATCAATCCTCCCTAATGAACAAATCGTAAGACGCCACGAATGGAAGCGCGAATTTCCGCAATCGTTCGACTTATGGAACTGCGGGCCCGGCGCTCGAGAAAAAGATCCGCAACCCGCTGACGGCGTGGCCGACGCGAGCCCCATGCACAAACCAGCGGTGACCTCATGAGCGACGGCGGATACGAGGAGAAGGCCAGCCCGGCCAAGGCCGGCGGCAAGGCGAGTGGTTCCAAACAACCGAAGCCAAAGCCGAACCCCATCCGAGCTCGGATCATCGGGGTCAAGGTCCAGAACGCCCAGACCCACTTGCTGATCGCGGCGGGGTACGAGCAGGGGGTCGAACACGGCATGAGGGCGACGATGATTGGAGATGGCCTGGCCAATCCCAAGATCGACATGGTCTACAACGTCCGGGGAGTGAGCTGCGAGGCGATGACACCCGAGCCCATTGGCCACATCCGGCCGAGGAACGAGTCGGGAGAACGGAAAGAAAAAGAAGAGGGAGAGAAAGAACGGCCGGCGCGGTACGTCGAGATCGGACCCGACAAGGCTCCGGATCGCTAGCGGGTCCAAAAATTGGCCCGGGGCCGACGTCGCCCGTAGGGTGCATTTCGACATGCGCTGGTCCGAGATCCGCGTCGCTTACCCGGAGCAATGGCTCGTGGTCGAGGTCTGCTCGGCCCACCACGATGGCCTTGGTCGCGTCATCGACGACGTCGAGGTCTTCGGCTCCTGTTCCAATGGCATGACGGCCGCCAAGTGCGCCTTCGATCTCGAGCGCCGCTTCCGCGGTCGCGAGTTCATGGCCGCGCACTCGAGCTACCGGATCCTCAGCACCGAAGAGCGCCCCTGGCTCGGCCTGCAAGGCCTCGCGGCACGCGGCGCGCTGTCGCTGTAGTTCGCGTCGGCGGTCCTCGCATCTCCGACGATCAGCCCCGAGCCCGTCGCGGTTCCAGGCTAGATTGCCGCCCATGCGGCATGCACTCCTGATCGTGGCGACGCTGGCGGCGTGCGGTGATGACAGCGCGAGCGGCACGCCCGACGCCCCGGCCTTGGCCGATGCAGCCCCGGCGGATGCCGCCGAACCCGATGCGACGCCCGATGCGTCGCTCGTCGATCAGCGCCCGTACACGCTCCACGTGCCGACGGGCTATGTGAGCGGGACGCCCACGCCGCTGGTGGTGTTGCTGCATGGCTACGGCGCCAGCGGCTCCATCCAGGAGCAGTACTTCCGGTTCCGGCCGGTGGCCGAGGCGCAGACCTGGCTCTACGCCATCCCCGACGGCACGAAAGACGCGAGCGACCGGCAGTTCTGGGCGGCGACGAACGCGTGCTGCGGTACGGGCGTCGATGACGTCGCCTACCTGACGGCCGTGATCGACGACGTGGCGGCGCAGTACTCGGTCGATCCGAAGCGCATCTATCTGCTCGGTCACTCGAACGGCGGCTTCATGGCGCACCGGATGGCGTGCGATCGCGCCGATCGGATCGCGGCCATCGTCAGTCTTGCCGGCGCGACCTGGAACGATCCGGCGGCATGTACGCCAACCGCGCCGGTGGCCGTCGCGCAGGTCCACGGGACCGCCGACGAGACCATCCTCTACACGGGCGGCACGGCCTTCGGCGTGTATCCGTCGGCGATGACCACGTTCTCGCGCTGGAGCGCCGCGAACGGCTGCGATCAGGCGACCGAGCGCACCACCCTCGATCTCGTCGCGGCGCTCGCCGGGAACGAGACGCCGGTCCTGGCCGCACAGAGCTGCACCGCGGGCGGCGCGTCGGAGCTGTGGACGATCCAGGGCGGCACGCACATCCCCGCGTTCACGCCCGCGTTCGTTCAATCGGTCGGCGAGTTCTTCGCTGCGCACGCCAAGCCGTGACCTCACCAGATGGCGCGCCGGCCACCTAGGCCCCGCGCAAACATTGCGCGTAGCCCGGAGCGGGAGAGCTCGTGACAGCTGTCGGCTCGTCGGCCGACACTCGCGAGATGGGTCTGGGGCTACGACCTCACGTCGAGGTGCTGGTGTCGGCGTCGAGTCGCGACACCTTCGAGCAGGTGTGCGGTCATTTCGAGAAGACACCCAACGTGGTTCGTCGGACGCGCGTCCCCGGGGGCGGCACCGAGACCGCGCCGCGCAACGAGGATCACCTCGTCGTGACCGTGCCGACCACCGCGCAGCACTTCTGGTCCCCGTGGCTCACGATCGAGGTCACGCCGCGCGGCCACCAGGCCCACGTCCTCGCGCGCTTCAGCCCCCATCCGTCGGTCTGGACCGGCTTCGCCTTCTGCTACCTGACGCTGGGTCTCGTGGGCGCTGTGGCCCTCACTGTCGGCGCGGCGGGCGCGCTGCTTCCGGACAGCTCGCAGACGTGGGCCTTCTGGGTGGCCGCGGGCGCGGTCGCTGCCATGGGCGGCCTGTGGCTGTTCGCGCAGGTCGGCCAGCGGCTCGCCTCCGAGCAAATGGCGCTACTCCGCGCCGAGCTCGAGCGGGCTCTGGCCGCTTCGCGCTGACCGAGTGGCGGCCATCACGGTGCACAGAGAAAGGCGCGGAAGCCATTCGCACGCCGCTGCAGATCATTGAGCCTGCGGCTCGTCGTCGGCACCACCGGGTCTTGCACCGTCACGCCCGTCAGGAAGCTGGAGAGCTGGGCCTCTTGCCCCGCGGCCCGCGGGTTCACGTGCAGGAAGAACGTCGACGTCTCGGCGCCATGGCAGCCATTGCACGTGTTGAGGGAGAATCGGAACCGGAGCGTGCTGTCCGTGATTCCGGGCGCGTTCCAGAAGTCGATGTTGTTGAGGATGTTCGGCGCGGCGAATGGCGCACCCTGGAACGTCGCCGGCACGACGTGCGTCTGGGCCCTGATCGAGGCGGCGTTCGCCGTCATGAAGCTGGCCAGCTCCGGTGAGTTGTCGAACTCGTTCGCCGGCGTGAGGGCGAGCGTCGACATGCGCAACTGACCCGCGGTGGTCAGATGGAACTCGCGAAGCTCCCACGGCGAACCGATGGCGATCTCGTTGGTGCGGACCTGCGAGATGGCGCTGCCGTTCGGACGGGACGGTGACGCGCCCCGACGGGAGAACTTGCGCGTGATCGCCTGGAGCTTGTTGCGGTATCCGGTCGACCCGCGAGCGAACGTGCCCAGCGAGTGCCAGTCGGTGGCCCACGTCGCGACCGCCGCCGCGGTGGCCGCCGGCAGCTTGTACTCGAGGATGATGGTGAAGGACTGTGGATTGCCAAAGCGGTCGAGGACGCCGAACACGAAGCGGCCCTCGCCGGCGTTGCCGGCGGACCGGAGATCGAAGCGGTTCGCGATGGCGAGCAGGCGAACCGGCGGTCGGGTGAGGTCCAGCTTGCCCGTGGAGAGCTTGGGCCACGCCGAGAGCACTTGCTGGATCGCGCGTGCGGGTACGACCTGTCCGTTGACCGTGCGATCGGCGGCCCACTGCTGCAGCCACGACCTCACGAAGAGCTCCGGGTCGTTATCGCCTGCCATCTCGGTCATCAGGCGGCCGAAGTGCCATGCACCATCGGCGGCTGACGTCAGCGCGCCGGTCCACCGGGTGCGCACGGGGTCTTCGACCACCGCGAGGTCGGTGATCATGAGCTCGGACGCCTTGTCCACCGTGACGGTGCAGTCCGCGGCGGCGGCGCTGACGTCGCCGTCATTCGAGATCGATGGTTGGTCGAGGAGGGCCGCCTCGTGTTGATCGATCTCGTCGATCTCGTCGGTGGCGCAGGCCGCGAGCACGGCACAGGTGGCGAACCAGAGGGTCTTGGTCATGCCCGGTACACGAGCAACCCCGGTGCCACGAGCGTTGGGGTCGAGAGACTCCAGCACCTCACGAGCGATCGCGTGAAATTCGCCAGCGCGGCCGCGATGCTCGTGATGCGGCGGGGATCGCGGGCTCCACGGGTGTCGGGTCGCGCCTACAACGAAATTCGTCATCGCCTGCAAGCGCGCCGTTGGAAAACCAGCGCGGGGCTCGAAGTGAGGGCGTCGCCGAGGGGCGAACGCGTCGGTACTGGATGTTGCCTCCTGTTCCGTCACGGAAGGTAGAATGAGGACGTGCGTAGCTGTCTGCCTGCGGTCCTGGTGCTGGCGTCCCTGGGTTGCGGGGAGGTCGTGAAGTCCACACCGGATGGAGACGTACCCATCGATGGCCCGCCGTCCGACGGGGACGCGATGACGATGCCCGATGGGGAGACCTCGCC
>NZ_JALHPM010000317.1:0-4329 GCF_022842525.1 Luteitalea sp. | reverse complement strand
GTCCGTCACCAGATCGGGTAGATGTTGGGATCCTCCGACCGCGACCTGCCGAGCCGCTGCCGCAGGCGCGCGATGAGCTGGCGCGTGCTTTCGAGCGGCCCGCGCCGCGACGGGTCGTCGGGAGGCGGAACGACAGGCCCTTCATCGCGCGGCTGCCGTCGGCACAAGGCCGTGGCATCGACCAGGGCGGCGTAGGTCTGCAGCACCGGATGCGTGCCCGACGCGCTCATGTTCCGCCAGCGCAGCGCGGGTGGGATCGAGAGCTGGTACGGGATGCGCCGCGCCTCGAGGAAGTCCTGGGCGAGCAGGATGTTGCGCAGGGCGTTGGCGGCTTCCAGCTCGTCCGTGATCATCCGTCGGTAGGCCTCGGTCAGCCGCGCGAGCCCCGGCGGCGGGCGCGCCTCGAGCCCCAGGTCGACGAGGGCTCCGTCGTGCAGGAGCTCGCGGCCGTGCCGCGCGGAAAAGCCCAGGAACACGAAATCTGGCGGCTCGCGGTGGCAGGCCTCGAGCAGCGTCCGCGCGATGCGGTCGTTGGAGGCCTGGTCGGCGAGCGGCCGCTCGACGATCGCCTCGCCCAGCCGGTGACGCGCCGCCATCTCGCGGCAGCGGCATATGCCATCCGGGCAGTCGCTCGCGTCGGGTGCGAAGGAAGGAAAGTCGCCGAGAACCAGCACGCGTCGGCGCGCCGGCGGCGACGGTGGTGGAGCCGGTGTCGCAGCGCTCGCCGGCTGGTCAAGCGCGTCGAGCAGGAGGGGCGCCAGGTTGGCGTGCGACAGCGGGCCCGGGTGACGGTCGTCCCGGTTGGAATCGACGTGAACGCCCGGTTCGAGGAGATGCCGGGAAGTCAGACGGGCGGGATCGATCATGGCCCGCAGCCGCTGCAGCGGCGGATGCTCCGAAACCGGCGGCTGGTCCAGTCCCGTCCGGTTCATCCAGAGTATCAGGTAGGGGATCCGGCGGCGCTTCATCGCCGCCTGCACGAGCAGCATGCTCTTCAGCAGCTCGAGCGAGGAGGAGGGGGAGTCGAACAGGTCGAAGTGGTGCAGCGCCGGCGCGGCCCGGGCCTCGTCGCCGTCGAGGTCCCACAGGCCGATGTTCCGGGTGACGCTGGGCGCCAGGTACTCGGTGCGTTCTCGGTGGGTGAAGGCGATGATCGCGAGGTCGGGACGGACCCGTTCGCACTGGCGGATGATCGTGCGCGTGATGTACTCGTTGGAGGTCCCGATCTGGGAGAAGTTCTGGAGGCTGGCGCGCCCGGCGGGAATGCCCCGCCGCTCGGCGAGCGCCCGCGTGAGCAGGCTGGGCCAGGTCTGCTCGAATGGCACGCCTTGGCCGAACGTGTAGCTGCAGCCGGCGACGAAGACCTTGAGCGGGGCGGAGAGATCGAGGTCCGGCCCGCGATAGCCCAGCGCGTTGAAGCGGTAGAGCCCTTCCTGCGCCTCGCCGGGGGCCACGAAATGCCCGGTCGCATCCTGCACGGCCGTGCTCGACCGGGGATGCGGCAGCGCTCCATCATAGGCGGCGAGCATGCGGCTAGAGCTGCGTCATGGCCGAGTCGCGCACGCGGGTGCCGGCGGGTAGCATCCGGTGGCCGAGGCGAAAGAAGGCCATCCGCCGCACACCCGGGAATGCTCTCGGCGCCGTGCCATGCCGCAGCAGGCGGTGGGCGACCACGATGTCTCCGGCGCGGCCAAGGATCGGCATCGGCCTGCCCCGGCCGTCGGGCAGCGTGCGAAAGCCGTCGGCCACGTCGTCGGCCGACAGTGCATCGAGATGGTCGATGGCCTCGCGGTGGCTGCCCGGCCAGCAAACGTAGGGACCGTGGGCGAGCGACGGCACGTCCTCCAGGATCGTGCCGAGCAGGAATTCGGAGCGCGCGACGCGATCGGAGTCGCGCGGCCACAGGCCGTCGGTGTGCTCGCGCAGCGCCAGCGTGACGGGACTGGCGACCTGGAACGAATAGGTGAGCTGCGGGTGTGCCATGTCGGGCTCGAGGTCCCGCCACCGTGCGGCGAAGCCCAGGCCGGCGATCCACGCCCGGGCGGCGGCGGTCAGCATCTCGGCCGGCGCCGGCGTCGCCACGTCATGCAGCTGGCGCTCGCCCCAGGTCCGGCCGTCGCCCGGCCTCGACGCCGCCTCGTGACGGTGGCTGAGCGCCAGCAGTCCTCGCAGGGCCTCATCGGTCAGGCCGGCCGGGAAAACGGCATAGCCGTCTGAGCGAAAGGTCATATCGAAACCCCCAGCCCAACGTCGGCGACGGGAGCCGGGCTGTCATCCATCCCGGTTGCCAGCGCGAGCGCCCGGGTGGCGAACTCGATCTTCTTTCCGAGCGGCAGTCTCTCCTCGGCGTAGCGCGTCAGCAATGCCGCGAAGAGGCGGCGGGGCGAGGCGTGAGGCGACCGGGCGAGCAGGCACGCGAAGCGCCGAGCGTGGTCCTCCTCGCCGACCAGGCCTTCGATCGCAAGGTCGCGCTGCAAGAACATCCCGAGCATACGTTGGCAGAAGTCCTCCTCCCTGGAGGACAGCGGGACGTCCGGCAGGAGCCCGAGCAGCGCCTCCTCGAGGTCGGGCAAGGCTTCTGGCCAAAGGCCGCAGCGCGCCATGATGCAGGCACGTTGCAGCAGCGCCCGGCGGCGGCGCGCGCCGTCCAGCGGCGGGACCGATTGGCTGCGCGGCAAGAACTCTTCCAGCGAGAGCTCGCGGTGCAGGCGTGGCAGCATCTGACGGCTGAACGCCACCCATCGTTCGCTGCGCTGGTGGGCGGCGAAGGTCTGGCCGGGCCGGCCCCGCGCGCCGGCATGCTCGCGGAACAGGAAGCTGGGTGCGTCGAGGCCATGGCCCGCGAAGCGGCGGGCCAGCCGCAGGTTCATCTCATAGTCCTGCGAGCGGTCGAGCGTTTCGTTGAACGGCCCGACCGCGCGGTAGCAGGCGGTGCGCACCAGCATGCCCTGCTGCTGCATGAAGTTCTGCTCGAGCATGCGCGGGAAGATCTCATCGTCGGGCGGCATGGGCAGGGCGAGACGGCCGTGCCGCTCGTAGCCGCCGCCGGCGGCGTCGCGGATGACCTCACAGCCCGAGTAGACGAAGCCGAGGTTGGGATGGGCATCGAGGACAGCGCGGTGCGACTCTATGTTGTGCAGCAGTGCGATGTCGTCGTCGTCGAAGATCCAGACATAGTCGCTGGTCACCAGGGGCAGCGCCCGGTTCAGGGCCGTCGACTTGCCGCCGTTGTCCTGGCGGAGCGCCCGGATGCGATCGCCGTAGGACTGCAGCAGCGCGCCGGTGGCATCGCTCGAGCCGTCGTCCACGACGATCACCTGCGCGGCCGGCGCCGACTGGGCGAGTACGCTGTCTAGCGCCTGGCCGAGGTAAGTTGCCCGGTTGCAGGTTGCGATGATGGCGGCGACGGTGGAGGCGGGCATCCGTGCTTTTTCCTAAATCACCAGGAAGCCCGTCTTCTTGCCGGCCTCGAAAGGATAGCCGTAGCGCTCTAGGTACGCATGCAGGGGGGCCTTGTAGCGCCAGTTCTTGGCCTCGGGCGAGAGCCAGAGGAACTCCTGCACGACATCGCGATCGAGGAAGGGATAGCGAGTCTCGATGCCGAAGGCGCCCGCGACGTGCTCTTCCTTGGTCAGATAGGCCCGCTGGTAGTTGCCGTAGAAGTTGCGCCACGGCTTGAGCTTGCGCGGGAAAATGCCGTTCAGCTCCGAGGCACGCGGCCACTGCGAGTAGTCCGACATGATTTCGTCGGCGCCCTGGCCCGAGTAGTTGACCTTGCGCCCGTCGCGATTGGCCAGCGCGTATATCGCGGCCAGTCCGACGGTCGCGCCGTCGTCCAGCATGTCGTGGATGATCAGGCTGCCGTCAGGGTTCACGAACTGGTAGGTGTAGGGCTCGGCATAGGTCCGCAGGTGGGCCCGCCACTCGGCCATCAGGTCCTCGTCGATGGTGAGGATGGGGCCGCCCGGATTGCGCCGGCGCAGCAACTCCAGGTTCTCCTGTCCCGCGATTGAGTAGGCCTTGTAGTCGATGCCGAGCCGCTTCAGCGCGCAGTCGATGGCCCCGCTGTCGTAGCCCGAGCTGAGGTTGATGAAGGAGCGGTCGTAGGCGCGCTTCTCCATCGCCCGGTCGAAGGCGTCGATCCAGCCGTCGTAGCTGTCCTTGTGCTGGCATTCGAAGTCGAAGCTGCCGGTGCGCCGGTCAACGACGTTGCCGGTGGCGAGGTCGACGACGACCGTGGTGTGGGGGGGCACCGGATCGCCGCCGACGCCGCTCGCGTAGCTGGCGGCTTCCGCGCCGTTGCGCCACAGCGGCTTGGTGGCGAAGGGG
>NZ_JALHPM010000316.1:2269-4330 GCF_022842525.1 Luteitalea sp. | reverse complement strand
ACGCAGCAGAAGTATGTCTGACGCCTCCAGAAAGGATAGGAGAAGCTCCGTAACCTTCGACCCTCTAGCTTCGAACTCGCGCATGAATGCCTCGAAGGTCTTCGGGGAACCAAGGAGATAGTGAAGGGCGATCATGTCGCCCAGGTCGTAGTACACGTGTCCTTGCTTCGTACCAAGTCCGCTCGCCAGAACGTAGTCTGGTAGCTCGAGCGTCGGCAACGAGCGCTCGGGGACGATGCCGAGGACGTGGAAGCCCACGTGGTTGCGCAACCGATGCAAGTCGGTCCCCTGCGCGAGCCGCGCACGTACTTCGTCGTCGCTTCCGAAGCGGCCGAAGCTGCGCGTCCAATGCGCATGTGTGCCAAAATGCACGCGCAACTCGGGTATCAATCCGAGGGCTTCGAAGAGCACGCTCCCATTGTAGAAGAATGCTCCCGGACGGGAGCGCCTTCCCACCGGACCGTCGTCGTCATTGGCGTGCACAAGCGCAGACTGTCCAAAGCGCAGTGCGTTGACGTGGCGAGCGAGTCGCATGAGGCATGCGAAGTCCGCCCTCGGAGCAAGCTCCAGGAACCGCTCGCGTGAGCAGTCAAGTACCCACGCGGTGTCGTCGTCAGGTCGTGGCATTCATGATGCTTTGGAGACCAGATCTGCAACGTGCCGCATAACGACCTGTTGTTCACTTGCAGGCACACCTAAACCGAGCGAGCGAAGCGAGCTTTCATTGCAGTGACTGTCAAGTGCAACAACTTGTTATGCGGTCCTCGCGCTGAGCGTGCGAGGCACTCCGCTCAAGGCTGATACAGTACCGGCAAGTCTCGGCGACCAGCGTCTATGCGCGCAAGCCGTCGGGTCGCCTGATGGCGAAACCTCCAGAGGTGACAACGACCCGCCCCTTGTTTCTGCCGCCTCGGGTGGGCAACTGCGTATCAGAGTTGGGGCAGAGATACCGCACGGTCGTCGGACGATTGTCGTGGCGGCCGTCGCGGTGATCGAGGATGTGCGGCAAAGGCCGCGCGTCATACAATAGCGGGTTAGTGTGGAAGTCGCACCCGGCGTTGTCGCAGCGATCCGGGATGTCATGGGCTCGCCGGTATTCCGCATGCACTCTCCGGACGCGCGCACGGCTCGCCGGGGGGTTGGCGAAAGCCAGGATGTTGTGCAAAGGTTCGATGAGCCTGACATAGGGAGGGCGATATTCGCGGATCAGAGGAGTCCCACTCCTGGTCGGGTTTCCATGGCCTAAGTCTCGAAGTCAGTGTTCTCGACAACCCACTGCGTGACCCGAGGCGCAACCCAGAACGAGTAGATGCCCAACGTAATGACCATGAGGACAAGCCACTTGAGCCAGTAGCCGAAGAGCGACATTCCGGTACCCACGAACGTAAGCCGTCGTCCGTCGATGAAGGTATGCTTGCAACGCCAGCGTTGCATTAAGACAATGCCAAAGGGAAAAGCAATCCCTAATGTAAGAGACGTCACGAGGAACGCGAGAATGGCAGTGCCGAGGTAGTCAGCAGCGCCACCATCAAACGTAAAGGACTTCGACTTGCCCATCGGGATCCTCCTGTCGAGATGGTCGCGCACAATGAGCTGCTGATCCGCATAACGATCCTGCTTCTGCGGCGCGGCCTCTAACAAGAAGGCGCCATGCCGCAGCGCATGGCGCCCAACCATAGCCCAGGGCCGCGACCGCAGCAAGCAGCTGTTAGCCAGGCGGCTTTCCCCATTACCCTGCCCCCTGCGTTGGCCATCCGCGGCGGTCGCCGCGTGGGCCGGCAAGGAGCTCAGGCCAGGGATCTCTGGCTGCGAGCGGGGCGACACGGTGGGTGACGGCGCCGCGAGACGCCTAGCCGCACGGCGGTCGCCTCGTACGGGCAAACGCCACCGGGCGCGGCGTCGGCCCTCCGCAAGGGCGAGTCGTCGCGGCTTCCACCGCCTGCAGGCTCGCGTCGCGCCACGCCGCCGTCGGCAACGCAAGGCCGAGGGCACTCCCGGCAACAGCGCCCACTCCGGCGGTCAGCGTGACAACAAGTATGCGCTCCCCGACGCTAGGAGAGC
>NZ_JALHPM010000316.1:0-2259 GCF_022842525.1 Luteitalea sp. | reverse complement strand
GAGCTCACCAACTGAGGGCAGGGGACCTTCCTGCCATCCGAGTAGCAGCCGGAGTCGCCAGTGGCGAGGTAGAGCCCGGCCAAGACCCCTACAATCGCACCGAACTTCGCACCCCGCTTCGCCCCACCGCTGAAGCTCCGGCCACCGTACACTTGTACACGCGTCACGCTGTTGTGGGCTATGCCCGTCGTAGCGCCCGCGGGGAGTTGCACGAACACGCTTTCGCGCGCCACCTGTCGCAGAATTCCCTCCCACGGTCGGTGGCCTCCTGACCAGATCCGCACCTGATCGCCGGGGCGCGCGACGAGGGTCGTTGCTTCCTGACTCCACACCCACGCTGGAGAGGACCACATCAGGATCCCCAAACTTACCCGAAGCAGCAGTGAGCGCATTGGCCCCTCCCGAGAGGTTGTGCGTCAACGCTGAACTCGGCACCCTGTCGTGTCATCAGGGAACCGGCGCGCTCTGTGTCGGCGCTTTCCCCCGGTGATCGGCACCTAGGCCGACAGCGCGCTCAGCATCGCGGGCGTCGTGTCGTTGCCCGCACTGGCTAACGTTTCACGTTCACCTGCGGACGCGCCGGCACGGACGTGAGCGCCCCGGGGCGATGAAAGCGGCTGGCGCCGCCTGCACGGAAGGAAAAATGGAGGCCGCTGGCTGGCGGCGCCAGTCGCCGACCGACGGGGGCGCGGGCAAGCCACAGCTCTGTGGGCGCGTCCGGCAGGTGCAACGTGGGGTTAGGCTGCCCGGCAGGAGGGCTCCAGGGCCTGGCGCGTGGGCTGGCGCCCCATCCGGTTGACGTCGGTCGAGCAGGGTAGGGGGTCGCCGTGGCGTGGGCCTCTGGCACGGGATTCCGGTGCTGGGCCTGCGAGGTTCGCCCCGTGGGGCACCCTGAAGGGAGGTCGTCGACGGTGGCGGTCGGTCGCGCGTGACGGACGGGTGACCACCCGCCGGTGGAGGTGCACCTGCGAGGCCGGCGCGTGGTTGACTCGGAAGGGAGTAGGCGGCCCTGTGTGAGGTGGCCCGAGCGCGGCATGGAGGCGCGGGGCACCCTGAAGGGACGCAGCCGGTGTTGACCTGGCGGGGTCTGGTGCCGCTGCACGACCCGAAAGGTTGCAAGTTCCAAAGAAGTACCGCTGTTGCGTCGGAGTCGCGAGGCCCTCGCAGCCTAACGCTCGCGTTCTCTTGCAGGGCCCTTCCATAGGATGCCGACAGTGAGCGCAGCGAACAGTCGGCACTCCTTGAAGGCCCTGTCAAGAGCAACGCAAGGTTAGACGGCGGGGTCGCGCGCGCCTTAGTCGCGGCGCCGAGCCGCCCCCGCGAGGACGCGCTGGACTGCCTCCAGCACGACTTCGGGGCGCTCTCGGTGGATGCTATGCCCCACACGATCCACGCGCACGTACTCCCGGCCCGGCGCGCGCGCGGCCCACCGCCGATGCTCGTCCGTCCAGAGCGGCCCCAATTCCGCCATGTCGGCACGGGGCGACGACAACACGATGGCCGGCGCCCGCATCCGAGCGTCGAGCGTCCGCACGAGGGCGAGGTTCGTATCCCAGGCGTCTTCCTCAGCGCGCTCCCCGGGTGGACGACTCGCGACGTCGGCGGCATCGAGCGAATCGAAGTGCGCGTAGACTTGCGGATATTCGCGCTTGGCCCGCGCATAGAAGTCCTCGGCCGCCGGGTCCACGAGCACCAGCCCCATGACCTCGGCGGGGAACGTCGCGGCGAACACCCGGGCGTAGACTCCACCCGCCGAGTGCGCGATGAGGAGGTACGGCGGTGGCAGGCGGGCGGCCCGCAGCGCGCTCCGCAACTCCTCCGCGATGACGCGCGCGGTGCGCGGCCGCGGCGACGGCTCCGAGCCGCCCAACCCCGCGCGATCGTACGCCACCACGCGCCCCAGTGCCGCCAGCGACGGTTGGAGCGTGCGCCACGTCCGCGACGTGCCGCCGCTGCCCGCCTCTAACACCAGTGTGGGCGTCCTCTGGCCGCTCACAATCAAGCGCATGCGATGACCCGCCACCGGCACCGCGAGCGTGTCCGGCCCCTGCGCGTGCGCTTGGCAAGGCGCACTCAGCACGGTGACGAGCACGGCAACACCCCAGAGAGCAATCGCGCGCATCAATCCTCGTAGGTGAAGTCAGGGCTACCGCCGTCTTGTATCTGGTACTTGAGAGAGTTTGGCCTCAAAATGGGATCTGCGCTAGCTCGGTGCGGTCTGGGTGGAATGGACACCGTACGTTAGCTGGGGCAGCGCAG
>NZ_JALHPM010000315.1:0-4349 GCF_022842525.1 Luteitalea sp. | reverse complement strand
TGCGCCAGCGCAGCCCCACTGCCAGCACGACGATGGCTGCGGCGGCCAGCGTCCACCACGGCATAACGCGGCGCGCCGGCGCCGGCGCGGCGTGCGAGGTGAGGCCGCGCACGGTCTCGAGCCGCGCCCGTCGCGACGGCAGCGACGTCAGCGTGCGGTCGAACGCGTCGCGGTCGTACGCGGTGAGCGTGCCCGAGAGATACGCGCGGATGAGGTCGTCCTCAGCGTCCTCGAGGCGCCCCAGCAGCTCCGCATCGGTCGCGTAGTGGTCTTCGATCGTCGCGGCCTCGTCCGAGGACGTCTGCCCGAGCAGGTAGCGCCGCAGTTCGGCGTCGTCTGGCTGGCTCACAGCGTCGCTCCATTTCCCGGCTGAGGTGTGCCGGCCAGGCAGCGCCGCATGCACTGCTCGAGCCGGTCGCGCACCCGCTGCGCGCGCAGCCGCAGGGCGTTCTGCGACACGCCGAGATCCCGCGCCAGCGCCGCTCGTGCCTCGATACGCGTCCGTCCCGTGCCGCCGTAATACCGCACCATCACCTCGCGCACGTCGGCCGGCAGATCCCCGAAGCACCGGTCGAAGCAGCGATCCCGCCCGTCGGACTCGACGGCCGGCAGGGTCGCCACCACGCGATCCGCCACCGCCGGGTCGAGCGACTCGGCGCGAGCCTCGGGACGGCGGTGGTACTCGAGCGACACGAGACGCGCGATGCCCATCGCAAACGACCGCACGTCCTGCACCGGCTCACCGGCCGCCAGGCGCCGCGCCAACCGGTCGAGCACATCGTCGGCCGCCTCGTCGGCCGCCGCCACGGCGCGCCAGTCGAAGAACCGGCACAGGGCCCGCCGCAGCTGTTCGTAGGCGACGCCCGCGCGGTCGGAATCCGGATCGAGGCGCGCGAGCAGACTGGAGAAGGCCGGGGAATCGATCCCGTCTGACGGGGGGCGGGCACGCATGACGTCGCGACGACGTCATGGTAGCCCACTCCGCCGCCGGCCCGGTCCGGCCGGCGTCAGCGCGTCTGGCTCCAGTCGATGGCCACGGCGGCCACCTTCGTGAAGGGCACGAGCGTCCCCGTGACCGCTCCCTGATCCACACGCACCGTCATGACGCCGCCGGTCCCCCGCACCACCGCGAGGCGTCCGTCGGGCGAGCGCTCGACGGCCTCGAACGCCGCGTTGGCGCTCGTGGCAAGCGGCGCCTGCTTTTCGTGCGTGGTGTAGTTCACCACGTGCACGGTGGTGTCCGAGACGACGAGCGCCGATGCCGCCTCGGGCAGGAACTGCACGTCGAAGCCGCCGGCCGCCACCTTCTTCACCACCTTGCCGGTGAGGCCGTCGACAACGGTGAGATCGTCGGTCATGCTGTTCAGGGCGTAGATGGCGCCGCCGCCGGGCACGATGGCCAGTGCGCCCCGCGCCGGCTTCACGGTGTATTCCGTGTAGACGTAGTGCGATTCGCCGCGCTGGGCCGCCTGCCGTGCGGCCTGCTGCTTCGACGTTTCGGTCGACGCCCACGCATTCAGACCGGCCAGCAGCTTGCGGCTGGCCCGGCCTGTGCTGATGCTTTCCAGCTTCTCGCCGCGCTCGAGGTCGTGCGTGATGAAGGAGTCGCCGATGACGACCCAGCCGCGGCGTCCGTCCGGACTGACCGCCGACTGCGGTTCGCCCATGCGCGGTGCGTTGATCATCGGCGCCGGCGTCAGGTCGGGCACGCTCAGGCGAGTCAGGCCGAACAGCCCGAACACATAGATCGCCTTGCCGTCGGCGCTGGACTCGATGCGCTCGGGCGTGCCGACGACCGCGATCGGCGCCGCGGGCTTCGGGCCGCGAATCACTCGCAGCTCGCCCGGCCGCTCGTGATTGCCTGGACCCTTGAATGGCGCGCCGTCGCTCAGGAGCAGCAGCTGATTGCGGGCTTCGTCGAGGACGAGCCCACGGGGACCAGAGCCGGCATCGCTCACCGCCTCGACGGTGCGCGATGTGAGCGACACGGCATACAGCCGGCCGTTGACGTTCTTGTCGGGATTGCCGCTGGGCTTGCCGCGATCGAGGAGCAGCACGTGCTGGCCGTCGGGCGACAGCACGGGCCCCCGCGGATCTCCGTCGAGCGGCAGGGTGGCGGCCACCGTGCCGGCCGTGAGATCCACGAACCGCAATTCCGCCGGAAGGGGCGCCGCGCCCCTGGGCCGCTCCGGTGCCGACAGCACGAGCGCCGTCTGCCCGTCGGGGGTCGCGAAGGCTTCAGTTGCCGCGCGAGGCAGGGTCACGCGGCTCACCACCGCCCCGGTTCCGAGATCCACGGTGACGATCTCCCGCGGCAGCGACTCGGCGGCGGCCTTGCCGCGGAACCCCGGACACACGACCGTCAGCCGGTGCCCCCTGGCCGAGAGCATGGGCGCGCCGGCCAGGCCCCACCCGAGCTCGATCCGGCGCTGCACGGCCAGCGTCCGCGCGTCGATGACGGTGACCGCGGACCGCGTCTTCGCCTGGAAGCCGGCGTCGCCGGCGTCCCGGCCCTCGCCGGGGTCGAGCACGAGCAGCCGATCACCGGCGCTGGTCTGCAGCAGTTGCGCCGGCGCGCCGTCGAGTTTCGCCGTGGCGCCGGCGCTGCCCGTCTTCAGGTCGAGCGCCGTGACGGTGCGCGCTCCGCCGTCGAGCACGAACGCCCGGCCTCCCCCTTGTGCCGCCGCCTCGGACGCCGCGGCCAGGCACGCCACGCCCACCATCCACCTGACAGTCGATGTCATCACCTGCTCCCTCCTACGACTGTCGAAACGGCCCGAACCATGTCGTCTGACATACATCGGCGCTGCTCGACACTCGATGGAAAGCCGGCCGCGGGTGGCCGGCGGCAGGACGGAGGCAGGCATGAACGTGACGTGGATGCGGGCACTGATGGTGGGATTCGCGGTAACACTGGTGGCAGGGTGTGGAGGCGGCGGCAGTCCCACCGGCCCCAGTGCAACGCCCCAGCCCTCTGTCATCTCGCAGAGTGGCAACATCGACGCGTTCGGCACGACGCGGCATTCGCTCACCATCTCGCGCTCGGGCACGATGACGCTTCGCGCCACGTGGGGCGACGCCTCGGTGGACCTCGATCTGTTCCTCGCGCCCAGCTCGTGCACGTCGCTCTATCCGAAGGCGAGCTGCGGCATCCTGGCGGCGTCGGAGGCGGCCACCGGCACCTCGGAGCAGATCGTCCGTCAGGTCCAGGCCGGCGAGTCGTACAACGTGTTCATCGACAACCTCAATACCACGCGCGCGCAGGCCTATTCGCTGACGGCCACCATCCAGTAGGCGGCCTCGTCGCCGGTAACCGGCGGTCTCGGGCCGCCGCCTTTCACGGGAAAGCTCAATGCAAACGCTCCTGGCCGGGGGGCGGTCTGACGATCGTCCCACCGGGCGGCACGTCCGTGGACGTGAACACCTCGCACATAGGCGGCACTGTGATCGGCGGCATCGCCGGTCAGAATGTCAGCGGCGCGGCGGTGGTCATCACGAGCGGGGGCCGGCTCGGCGTGTCGGGCTCGTCGGCCCGGTTCAAGGACGACATCGTGCCGGTGCCCGGCGACGCGGTCGCGCGTCTCCAGGCGCTGCCGGACCTGGTGATTCCCGGCGAGGACGGCACGCCATGGACCGTGCGCTACCACTTTCTGGTGCCGCTCCTCCTCGCTGACGCGCAGCGGCTCGAACGGGAGCGCCATGCGCTGCAGTCCCGCGTCGACACGCTCGAGCGGGAGCGCGCGGAGATGACGGCGCGCCTGGACGCGATCGAACGTGCGCTGCGGGACGCCGATCAGCGCCAGTCACCGGCCACGGTGAAGCCCGCCCAGAAGTAGGGGTCGGCCCACTGCGGC
This sequence comes from Luteitalea sp., assembly GCF_022842525.1. Classification (NCBI taxonomy): domain Bacteria; kingdom Pseudomonadati; phylum Acidobacteriota; class Vicinamibacteria; order Vicinamibacterales; family Vicinamibacteraceae; genus Luteitalea; species Luteitalea sp. The sequence continues at coordinate 495 of NZ_JALHPM010000315.1, read as the reverse complement.
AGCCGTTGCAGCGCGCGCTGCGCCTCGCGCAGCGCGGCGGAGGGCGTGAGGCCGCGTCCGAGCAGGCCATCGTAGAAGCGCGTCATCAGCTCCGCCGTGGCTGAATCGTCGACGGCCCAGAGACTGGCCACGACACGCGGCGCGCCCGCGTACATGAAGGCCCGCGCCAGGCCCATGAGGCCTTCGCCTTTCACCTCGGGCCCGAGGGCCGTCTCGCACGCGCTCAGCACGACCGCGTCGGCCCGGAGCCGCAGGTCGTAGATGTCCTGCAGGCGGACGTAGCCGTTCCTCGGCCGGCCCTGCCGGTCGACGAGCGAGAAGATCAGGCCCGACAGCGCCGGCCGCGTGGTGTCCGCCACGCCGTGCGTGGCGAAGTGCACGAAACGGAAGTCGCGCAGCGCGGCGCCGAGCGCCGCTTCGCGCGTGGCCTCGAACGCCACGGCCTTCAGGACACTGCCGGCCGGCGCGAGCCGGGCGATGGTCTCCGCCTCGTCG
>NZ_JALHPM010000314.1:0-4428 GCF_022842525.1 Luteitalea sp. | reverse complement strand
ACAAACGTGAGCCGTTCCTTGCTGACATTCGTCTCCATCCAGGGCATCCTCCTGGTGTAAACGATGTGCCCGGACTTCTGTATACGATCTACCCGGTCTGTACCGTCCGGCGGGCTAACACGCGCCTGAACCCGGCGGCGGTCCGCTTGTGTGGCATCATCCGGGCATCGCGGCGCCGCGGGTTAGGCGCCGTCCGTTAGACCGACTGAACCACGATGACCACAACACGAGCCGACTGGCGAATCGTTGCTCTACTCTGGTTGGTTCCAGTCATCGTGGGATGTGCCGACCCACGTGCGCCCTCCCTCCGTGGAATCGACGAGTGCACGTTGGGAGCGATCGAGTCCGTGCGGCAGGGCGAAGGACGCGTGGTGACTGAATGTGCGCTTCAAGCCCCGTGGGCTCTGGTTGGGCTACCCGGTCGAAGACTGACGACAGAAGAGCTACAGACGGCCGGCTTGTCTAGAACTCTTGCAGAAATGCTCGCCAAGTCAGACACCGACAAGGATCGGTGGTGTGTCGTGCAGGAGTTCAAGCAGCCTCCACCCTCGACCGATCTTGAAGTGAGTGAGATTCCCATCGCGAACACCCAGTGCAACACAACTGAGTTGGTGATTCCAGAGATCGTCTACACCTCTGCTACCCGGATTCGCTTGGCAATCATTCGCTCGTCGTCTGGGCAAGCAACCCTTGGCACTCTCGAGCCCTTCTAGCGTGTGGCTGGAACGTTTAACTGACACGCGGTCTAACCACCGTATCTGGACTCCTCCGTCAAGCACGTAGACAGATCGATAGCGCTCCCGACGTCTTCCCCTTCCCGCGTGTGCCGGAGGCGCCTCGCGCGCAGCGCGAGAAGTGCGGACCGCAGTCGTATCTTCGGCCTCTCAGTGGAGCGGCGGCGCTCCGGGCCAGCAGGGCATCCGCGCGCGGGGGACCAATCGCTTGGAACGGCCTCGAAGGGCCACGGAAGTTATCGGTCTGTCCCCGCGCCGGTCCGACCGGTGTGCCTGCACAACGAGGCGATCCTCCGGTGAGAGCGTGGCGCGTATCGCCTAGGTCGGGCGGTCGCCACCCGTGTACGGCAGCTGCCGGCTCCAGACGGCCCAGGCGATGCGCGCGAGTTTATTGGCCACCGCGACGGCGGCGACGTTGTGGCCGCGGCGCTGCTCGGTGCGCAGCGCCCACGTGCGGAGGCCATCCGTCGCGGCCTTGCCCTTGGCGCTCCACAGGACCGACCGGCCGCCGTGGATCAAGAGCATGCGCAGATAGGTGTCACCGCGCTTGCTGATCGCCCCCAGTCGTCGGCGCTCGCCTGACGACGTTTCCGTCGCTGTCAGCCCGAGAAAGCTGGCGAAATGCCGGCCCGTCGGGAATCGGCGGATATCCCCGACCGCGGCGACTAACGCCGTGGCCGTGATCACGCCCACGCCCGGCACCGTTTGCAGCAGCGTGGCCTCCGGCGACTGCCGCGCCAGCGCGGTGAGCTGCTGGTCAACGCCGTGGATCGTCGCCTCGAGTGTCCGGATCTCCTCGGCGATCGTCACGAGTACTGGCCGCAACGTGGGCGGCACACGGTCGTCGTCCGTCAGCGACTGCATCATCGGCACCACATGCTGCGCCCCGAGGGGAATCGTGATCCCAAACTCGCGCAGCAGGCCGCGCACCGTGTTGAGCCGGGCCGTGCGCGTGGCCAGCCACGTGGATCGCACGCGATGCAGGGAGGCGATCATCTGCTGGTCTACGGTCTTGACCGGCACGGCGCGAATCTCATCGTTGCGCGCCGCTTCGAGGAGCGCTTTCGCATCGCCGCGGTCGGTCTTGTCGCGCCGCACATAGCGATGCACGTCGTGGGCGGGCAGCAAGCGCACGTCATGGCCGCACTGCTGGAGCTGGCGGGCCCAATGGTGCGCGCTGCCGCAGGCTTCGAGCAAGACGGTCGCCGGGGGGTGCTGCGCGAAGAATGTCAGGAATCGCGCGCGCGGCAGGCGGCGTTCGAGGCTCACCTGGCCCGCGCGGTGCGAGACGGCGACCTGAAAGACTGACTTGGCGAGATCGACGGCGATCGTCGTAGACTCCATCGGACTCCTCCTGGCCCTGGCCCTCGAGGCCGTGAACGGTGGCACGATGATGCCGCACTGCCTGAAGGAGTCCATCCCATCACTTGCAGCCGACGGCGCCCGGGCGTTGTGGCATCATGCGGGCAGTCGGGCGCCGCGGCTGAAGCGGCGTCGTTAGGCAGACACGATGAGAATGCGCATCTGCAGTGCAGCAACGCTGGTCGTAATGCAATGCGCCGTAATTGGCGCGGCTCAGCCGCCGCTCGCGGCCGCGCAGGGTGTTGGGTGGATCGGGTTGTACACTGCCGAACTCGTCGATTGGCTAGAGAACGAAAACCGCCTCGGAACACTCTGCTCAGCGCATCGCCCGGAGAGCCAGCCATGGCACGCGTGCCGTGAGCAGTACCTGTTGCCCAAGGTGATGGTGCTGCGCCTGAGAAAAGAACCCCGCAAGCCGGCGGCCCTTGCTGGCGACTTGATCGTGGAGGCGATGCCCGGGAGGGGGCTGCGAGCCTACTACGTGCCAGCAGAGGGCGGCGCGGCAGTGCCATTCGTCCCGGACATTCTGGATGGCGACTGGAGCTATGGGCCATTCTTTGAGCATTCGATCGTCCAGCAACGAGGCTCGTGGGTCCGATTGCCGGAGGAGCCTCTGCCGAAGGGCACATGGCTTGACATCGCGGACCTCGGCCCGGGGAAGACGCCGACATGGCTTCAACCTGAGGACATTGTCGAAAGTCCTCAAGGTGACCTGTTCGTGCTCGGCGTCACTGAGGGGCGCGTACGAGCGCGACCAGAACAGGAGCGTGACATGTGGTGCGACAGCAGCGAGACACGGCCAGCTCTCAGCCCCTTCCGCGAGGTCACGCTGGGCCCCTCTGACCTGTATACGGCCACAGGCCATCTCCGGCTGCGATTGAAATACACAAGAGGTTGCTGACTGAACGGCCGGGGAGATAGGTAACACTTCAGTCCGGGGACATGGGTGACACTTGTCTCCGGCGTTTGCGGCCGAGCGCATCTTCGATCCGGCCGTCTCGTTCGTCAAGGCGGCCCAGGCAGAGCGGGCCGAAGTGCACGTCCCAGAGTCCGTCGTCGACTTCGTGCAGGCCGACGTGCTCGCCCGCGAGGACGTGACTCACGTTGATCCACGTGTGATGCCAGCGAATGCCGCCGTTGTTGCTGACGCGTCGCACTTCGTAGTGCGCGGGATACTCGATCGCCGGCACCTGCTCGGGGAAGGGGCGCGGCGACGCCGTGAAGCGCGAGGCCGGCGTATCTTGCGCCAACGCTTCATGCGGGCGCTCGTGGTTGTATTCCTGCCGGAACGCGCCGAAGCGGCGCTGCTGCGCCGCCAGCGTGGCGTGGGGCGGACGCGCGGTCTCGCGCTTGAGCGTGCGATGAAAGCGCTCGTGCCGGCCGTTCTGCTGCGGCGACGCCGGTTCGATGAGTTCGGGATAGATGCCGAGGCGGATCCACCACACCGCGAGCTGTGAGAGTCGGCCGAGGGCGGTCGTGGCGAAGGGCACGCCGTTATCCGAGCGCATGATCTGCGGTAACCCGTACGTGCGAAACAACTGCGTCAGCACGGCCCGTGTGGGCGGCATGGCGGTGGTGCGCAGCGCCTGGCAGGCCAGCAGAAAGCGACTGTAGCCGTCCATCACGGTGAGCGGATAGCAGTAGTGGCCGTCGCCGGTGCGGAAGTGCCCTTTGAAGTCGATCGTCCAGATCTCGTTCGGCGCGGTCATCGGCGTGCGCGGGCGGCCGGGGTGCCCTGGGCGTCGCACACGTCGCGGCGACACCACCAGCCCATGACGGGCGAGGACGTCGGCCGCGGTGCTCCGCGCCGGCCACGTGATCTCGGGATGGCGCTGTCCCAGCACGTGCAGCAGCTTCTTGGGCCCCCACGTCGGGTGGCGGCGTCGCAGCGTCAGCAGCGCCTCAATCGTCGCGGGCGCCGTCGCCTGCGGGCACGAGTGTGGTCGGCGGCTCTGGTCCTGCAGGCCGGCCGTGCCCGCCCGCTCGAAGCGCGCGATCCACTTGTAGGCCGTCTTGCGGCTCACGCCCGCGCGCTCTGCGAGCGCAGCGAGGGGCACCAGGCCGCGCTGGTACTCGGCCACCAGCTGTCGTCGTTCCATCATGGGCGAGGTCTCCAGCCACGGCATGCGCGCTCCTCTCGAAGCGCTCAGTCTGGCGCGAGGTGTTACCCATGTCCCTGGACCGTTGTGTTACCTATGTACCCGGACCGTACCGATTGAACGGACGGGATGATCGTTGACAGAAGTCCGGCAACATCGTTTACACCTTACTTGCCGGGCTTCGTTCCAGTAATTCGCGACGTGCGCTCGTCGATCTTCCCGAGCAGCGTGCG
>NZ_JALHPM010000313.1:0-4470 GCF_022842525.1 Luteitalea sp. | reverse complement strand
GGGCAGGTCGGCATCCTTGTTGTAGTGGGTGTTGGGTGGCATGGCGAGCCTTGAGAGGACGGAGGAGAGAGGAGGGAGGACGGAGGTAGGGGCGTGGGAAGTGGGAAAGGGGCAGGGGAAGGGGAAGGGTGGGCATGGGGAGACTATACGCATACGTATGCGTATACGTATGCGAGTACGTATAGATGGTGCAGCCTCGCGTGGCGCCGGCGACGCTCCTCGCCCGACAATGGCGGCGTGTCGACGCAATCCACCCGGTGGGGCCGATGGCTGACGATGGTGTGCTGGCTGGTGGGGGTGCTGATGCCGGCGAGTGGCGCGGCGCATCCGGCGCCCTTCAGCTATCTGGACGTGCGCGTGGCACCCGAGGGGCTGTCGGGCACGCTCGTGCTCCACACGATCGACGTGGCGCGGACGCTCGGGCTGCCTGATCCGGCCGTCCTCACGACCCAGGAGGCCGTCTCCGCCCACCTCGACGGCATCGTGACGCTCATGACGACGAGGGTGGCGGTCGAGGTCGATGGGGTGCCGATCACCTGGGTGGTCGACGGCGCGCGGCCTCTGGCCGGGCAGGACGCGGTGGGCATCGCCTGGCATGCGGCGCTGGCCCGTCCGGCGGGGCACCTTGCCATCGGTGCGCGTCTCTTCCCCGAAGACGCGGCGCACCAGACCTTCGTGACGGTGTACGAGGCCGGTTCGGTGGCCTGGCAGGAGGTGCTGAACCGCGACCGGGTCGGGGCCGACTACTACACGGGCTCGCGGCAGGGCCGTCTGGCCGTGATGCGCCGCTTCGTGGCCTCAGGCATCCATCACATCGCCATCGGTCCCGACCACATCCTGTTCCTCGTCGGCCTGCTGATCCCGGGTGGGCGGATCGGTCGGCTGCTCGGGATCGTCACCGCCTTCACGCTCGGGCACAGCGTGACGCTGGCCCTGGCCACGCTGGCCATCCTGTCCCCACCGGCGCACGTCATCGAGCCACTCATCGCGCTGAGCATCGTCTTCGTCGGGGCCGACAACCTCTGGATCGGCGCGCGTGGTCGCGACGTGCGCGTGTGGGTGGCGCTGCTGTTCGGGCTGATCCACGGCTTCGGCTTCGCGAGCGTCTTGCGCGACACCGGGTTGCCGTCGGGGGCGCTTGGAGTATCGTTGTTCGCGTTCAACCTGGGCGTGGAGATCGGGCAGGCCGCGATCGTGGTGGTCGTGGCGGCAGCCCTCGCGCTGCTGCGTCGCCAGCGCCCGCAGTGGGCGGCGCGGGTCGCGACCGTGGGATCGGCGCTGGTGCTGTGCGCCGGCGTGTACTGGTTCGTCGAGCGCGTCCTGCAGGGACGCGCCTGAGACCGCAGGATGGACGGGAGAGCGCCATGCGACGTGTGCTGCTGATGGGAATCCTCGTGGCCGCCGGCGCGGTCGGCATCGTCGCGGGACAGCCCGCGGCCGGGCCACCGCAGGTGGCCGAACTCGTGAAGGTGAAGGACAACCTGTTCGTCGTGAAGGGCGGCGGTGGCAACACCGCGGCCTTCGTCACCGGGTCGGGCGTGGTGCTGGTCGACACCAAGCTGGCGGGCTGGGGCGAGCGGATCATGCAGCAGGTGCGCACCGTCACGGACAAGCCCGTGACGATGATCATCAACACGCACACGCATGGCGATCATGTCGGGAGCAACGACTTCTTCGCGGCCTCCGTCGAGGTGGTGGCGCATGCCAACACCAAGGCGAACATGGAGAAGATGCCGGCGTTTGTCGGAGAGAAGGCGACGTTCCTGCCCGATCGCACCTACGCCGACACGTTGACGATCGGCACCGGCCCCGATCGCATCGACCTCAGGCACTTCGGGGCGGGCCATACCAACGGCGACACCATCGTCATCTTTCCGGCGCTGAAGGTGGCCCACACGGGGGACCTGTTCGCGGGCCTCGGCACGCCGCTGATCGACACGCGCAACGGCGGCTCGGGGCTGGCGTATCCCGACACGCTGAAGAAGGCCGCCGCGGGCATCACTGGCGTGGACACGGTCATCCCCGGGCACGCCGACGTCATGCCGTGGGCGAAGTTCGTCGAGTTCGGCGAGTTCAATGCCGCGTTCGTGGCGGCGGTCCGGCAGGCCGCCGCCGAGGGCAAGACGCCGGAGGCGGCCTTCGCCGGCCTGAAACTGCCGGACACGTTCAAGGACTACCAGATTGGCCGCGGCCAGGCCAACGTGACCACCATCTACGGTGAGTTGAAGCGATAAGCGGTGAGGAGCCTCGTGGTGCGTGAAGAGTCGAGCGGCGTGTCGCGCCGCGTGTTCCTCGGTGCGGCCGCCGGCCTCGCCACGGTCATCCATCGTCCGCTCATCGCGCAGCCGTCGGCGCCGAGCGACCAGATCCAGTTGGCGCTCATCGGCGTCGGCGGGATGGGGACCGGTCGGCTCAAGGAGTTCATGACGCATCCGGATGTGCGCATCGCCGCCATCTGCGACGTGGACCGCCGCCATCGGGCTGCGGCGATTGCCCTGGTGCAGTCGACGCTCGGGTACGCTCCGGCAGGGGAGGGCGACTTCCGCCGCCTCCTGACGAACAAGACCATCGACGCCGTCGCGATCCAGACGCCGGATCACTGGCATGCCATCACGGCCGTCCGGGCGATGGAGGCCGGCAAGGACGTCTTCGTCGAGAAGCCGCTGTCGTACAGCGTGGCCGAGGGGCGCGCCATGGCCGAGGCCTCGCTGCGGCACGCGCGCGTCACGCAGATGGGCAACCACATCCACAACACGGGCCGGAACTACCGCAACGTCGTGGAGCTGGTGCGCTCCGGGAGCCTCGGCCGCATCCATCGTGTCCAGTGCTGGCGCACCTGGGACAGCGCGCTCACCAACGGCGAGCCCGCCACCAGGCCCGCCGAACTCGACTACGACTTCTGGCTCGGCCCCGCGCCCAGGCGGGACTACCACCCCCTGCGGTCACACCGGACGTTCCGCAACTTCTGGGACTACTCGGGCGGCACGTTCATCGACTTCTGGTGCCACATCATGGATGTCGCTGTCTGGGCGCTGGACCTCGGGGCGCCTCGCACGGTGTCGGCCGTCGGCGGCCGCTTCGTCGTCAACGACGTCACCGAGACGCCGGATACGCTCGAAGCCATGCTGGAGTACCCGAACCTGCTCGTGTCGTTCAGTCTGCGTCCGGCGCCGCCGCCGGGGTTCGCGCACATGGGCGGCATCGGCTGCATCTTCGAGGGCAGCGAGGGCACGCTCGTCACCAACTACGGCACGCACGAGGTGTACGTGAAGGGGAAGCGCGTCGAGGACATCGCGCGTCCGGCCCAGAGCCTGCCCGATTCCCCCGGGCACCTGCGCGAGTACCTCGACGCCATCAAGGCCCGCACCGTCGAGACCACGTGCAACGTGCGCTACGGGCATCGCCTCACGAAGCTCGGGTTGCTCTCCAACATCGCCTATCGCACGGGGCGTCGGCTCACGTGGGACGACTCGAAGGAGCGGTTCATCGGCGACAGCGACGCCGATCGCTACCTCTCGAGAAAGTTCCGCAAGCCGTACGCCCTCTAGGCGCTCGTCCCGACCCGCTCAGGGCTGCTCGGTGGAGGCGCGCCGGTCGAAGGAGAGGCTCCGCATCTGCTCGCCGTCGAGCCCGGACAGGACCAGCCGGCCCGCCAGGAACGTGTAGCCGGTCACGCCACCCAGCGCCTTGAGGAAGCGGCGCTCGAGGGCGGCGCCCTCGCCGACGCAGGCGCGGCGCGTACTGATGGCCGGCCCTACCTTCAGCGTACCGGGCTCCGGTTCGTCCACCGGCGCCCGGTACTGATTGCACCCCGTCGAGCCGGACAGACGGCCGTCGGCGAACATCAGGGTGAGCGCGGGACTGCCGGCGGCCGGTGGCTCGCCGTCCAGCGCCGCCAGGGTCCAGGTGAAGCCACCGACGGTGGAGGCCAGTGACAGGCGGCCGGTGACGTCCGACGCCACTTCCGTGAGGACGTCGCCGACGAGGCGGAAGGTCCTGGTCGCCAGTTGCGTGCCGCAGCAGGCGGCTTCGCCGGGCCCGATCTGCACGACGTCGATCACCACGTCGCGTCCCGACACCCGCAGATCGCGCACCTTCGTGCGGTTGCCGACGTCGGCCGTGCCGATGCTCCGCACCATGCCGTCCCGCTCCGACACCACCGATAGCGTGATGTGCTCGCCGCTGCCGCCCGAGTTGGAGGCGAGGAGGGCGGCCGCATCGGCCCCTGGCTGGTCGTCGAGCTCACCGAACCGCACCAGCGGCGTCATGAGGATCGCCATCGGGCGGGAGGACCCGGCCGGGTCGAAGGGCGGCCCCTCGTAGGTGCCCTGGGCCAGCGTGAACGGCGCCTCGAAGACGCCGCCGATGGTGGCGTGCTCGACCTGGGCCAGCGTGATCGGTGCCGCGGGCGCCGCGGCGGCCGGTGGGACCTCCGCGACGCGTGCGGCCGGCGCCGGCGTGCCGGCGGGG
>NZ_JALHPM010000312.1:0-4513 GCF_022842525.1 Luteitalea sp. | reverse complement strand
CGCGGTCTCGGAAGCCTACCCGGACCTCAAGGCGAATCAGAGTTTCCTGCAGCTACAGGAAGAGCTGACCGCGACGGAGAACCGGATCGGCTTCGCACGTCAGCACTACAACGACGTGGTCGCTCAGTACAACAGCGCACTACAGAGTGTGCCCACCAATGTCCTGGGGAGCACGTTCGGCTTCAAGCCGGCCGAGTTCTTCGCGCTCGATGCTGGGGAGGCCGTCGAGGTGCGCAACCCCGTCGCCGTCCGGTTCTAGCACTCCCATGGCTGCCTCGACGCTTACTTTCCACAACCTGATCGCCGAGAATCGGCGCAACAGCCTGCTCCTCGTCGTGCTGTTTTGTCTGTTTACCGCGATAGTTGCCGCCGTGTTCGGGCTAGCCATCGTGGGTATCCTGGACCCGGAACGACTCGCTCGTCTGGATTGGACCCAGGGACTGCTGATCGGGGGGATCGCCGCCGGCATCTCTCTGCTTCTCTCAATCATCAGCTACTACGGCGGCGATCGGATGATTCTCGCGGTCAGCCACGCCCGACCGATTCAGCACGACGACGATCCAGAGTTGTTCAACGTGGTCGAGGAAATGGCCATCGCGGCCGGAGCTCCGATGCCGGGCGTGTACGTCATCGACGATAGCGCGCCCAACGCCTTCGCCACCGGGCGCGATCCGCGGCATGCCGCGATCACGGTTACGAGTGGGTTGCGCACCAAACTGACCCGTGACGAGCTGCAGGGCGTCGTCGCACACGAGATGTCCCATATCGGCAACTACGACATCCGCTTGATGCTGCTCATGGCGGTGCTCATCGGCACCGTGGTGATGCTTTCGGACTTCCTCTGGCAGACACTCTTCTGGTCCAGCGTCACTGGTGGCCGGCGCCGAAGCCGTGACGAGAGCGGTGGCAACCCTATCGCGCTTGTCCTGGTGGTCTTTGCGGTCCTGCTCGGCATCCTGGCGCCCCTCCTGGCCCGGATCATTCAACTCGCCGTCAGTCGGGAGCGCGAGTACCTGGCCGATGCTTCCGCCGTCGAGCTAACCCGCTATCCCGAGGGCCTGGCCAGTGCCCTGCGCAAGATCGACGGCGACCCGGAGGTGCTCGAGTCCGCCAACCGTGGCACCGCGCATCTGTTTATCGCAAACCCCATCAAAAAGTTCGAGGAGCGAGCCGGCTCAGTTTTTGCGAGCCACCCGCCGATTGGAGAACGTATCCGCCGGCTCGAAAGCCTGACTCGCTGACGGGGTCGGGCTCCGCCCCAGCGTCACCAGGAGACGTATTCCTGAGGACGCGGTGAGATTCTCTCTCTCACCACGTCGTGTCAGCCCGGGATGGGTCTTGGCTGCGTCCGGTCAGCGACAGACAGCGCCGAGCCGTTCAGCCTGCAAGAGGAGGCACGGAGTGTTCTCGAAGATCCTGGTCCCACTCGACGGGGTGACCGAACCGGCTGTCGCGTTGACACCGGCCGTGACAGTGGCCAAGGCCACGGGTGCCGCGGTGCATCTACTGACCGTGATCGACGCCGAGGCATCGCCGGCAGACTACGCACGCATCAGGGCGGATCTGGAGCGTGTGGCGGCGGAGCTGCGCACCCACGGCCCGCACGTAGACACGGCAGTGCATCGGGGCAAGCCCGCGGCGGAGATCGTCGCGGCGGCCATCAAACTTGGCGCCGACCTCGTCGTGATGGCTACGCATGGTCGCGGCGGTCTCGAGCGGGCCTACCTCGGGAGCGTCGCACAGGACGTGCTGGCGACGAGCCCGGTCCCAGTCATGGTGCTTCGGCCGGGTGGTTACCAGATGACCAAGCTGGAGGTCGTACTGGTGGCCGTCGACGGGTCGCCGGGCGGCGCGCTCGCGCTGGCTGCGGCCGTCCCGCTGGCGCGGTCGACGAACGCGCGGATAGTCCTCGTGGATGTGGCGGTGCCGTTCGTCGCGTACACCATGATGAGCGGATCCGCCGGGGCGTACTATTTCGACCCTGCGTGGGACGATGAGGCCCTGGAGAGCGCCAAACGGTACGTGTCCGGCATGGCGGACCGCCTGCGACACGCGGGCCTGCAGGCCGAGGGGATGGCCATCACCGGCGAGCCCCGACTGCCATCGACGTCGGTCGCCGAGGCGATCATGCGGAGCGCAGACGAGGTCGGGGCGGACCTGATCGTGATGAGCACGCACGCGCACACCGGCCCGGTCCGGGCGCTGCTAGGCAGCGTCGCCGATACGGTCGTGCGGACCGCGCATCGTCCCCTGCTGCTGCCACGGCGCGGCGGTCGGGAGCACGCAGCGGATTGACGGAGACTCGCTCGTCCGAATTCTAAGACGCGGACGCGCGGGGAGGGAACCCGTCGGCCATCATGTTGATGGCTCAACCGCCGCACGGCACAGTTCTCCTATGTCGTGTCCCAACGATGATAGAGGGGGAGCCGGACTGGGACAGCGCCGATGACGGAACCAGGTAGCGGCAAGGCGGTACCGGAGGATGGGTCGGCCGGCGTTTCGAGGATCGCGCTACTCGGTCCACCGGGAGCCGGTAAGGGGACGCAAGCAAGCCGGCTGGCCGGTCGTCTCGGTGTGCCGCACATCGCGACTGGCGACCTCTTGCGACAGGCCGCCGAGGCCGGCACGCCGCGCGGGCTCCAAGCCCGGCACTCCATGGATGCCGGCGAGCTCGTGCCTGACCAGCTTGTCGATGAGCTCGTCCGGGAGAGGATCCGCCGGCCAGACGCCGAGGTTGGCTTCGTTCTCGATGGTGTCCCGAGGACCTTGCGACAGGGAGAGATGCTCGACGCAGCCCTCTCGACGCTCGGTCGGCCGATTCAGCGGGTTGTCCTGCTCGAAGTGTCACCGGCCCAGATCGTTGAGCGGACCGCCAGACGCGGGACGATCACCCACCGCCGCGACGACCGATCCGAGATCGTCGCGAACCGTCTCCGTGTCTACCACGCTGAATCCCCACCGCTGACCGAGTACTACCGCTCACGTGGCCTGCTGGTGTCAATTGACGGCGTGGGGACGGTGGACCAGGTGGCGAGGCGCATCGAGGAGGTTCTCGCGTGACCGAGCAGAACCCCGCTGTTTCCGTCCGCGCGCCGATTCGCTCGCTCAGGACCACCCCTCCCGGCGCCACACGGGCTGGGAGCCGGTGGGCGCTACGGCTAGTAACTCCCATGCGCGACTCCCGGCACCGGCAGGGCAACCGGCTGCTCACCGGACTGGGTGCGGCGGATGCCGGGCAGGCGAGTCCGCTTGAGCAGCAGGGCGTTGATCGCGACCAGCAGCGAGCTGCCGGCCATCGACAGTGCCGCGATCTCCGGGCGGAGCAGCAGCCCGATCGACGGGTAGAACAGGCCGGCGGCGATCGGGAAGGCGATCGTGTTGTAGCCGACCGCCCAGAACAGGTTCTGCTTCATCTTGCGGACGGTCGCGCGGCTGAGGGCGATGGCGCCGATCACATCGAACGGGTCGCTCCTCATCAGCACGACGTCGGCCGCTTCCATGGCCACGTCGGTGCCGGCCCCGATGGCGATGCCGACGTCGGCCTGGGCCAGGGCCGGCGCGTCGTTGATCCCGTCGCCGACCATCGCCACAAGCTTGCCCTGCCGCTGGAGCTCGATGACCTTGTCGGCCTTTTCGCCAGGCAGAACCTCGGCGAAGACAGTGCCGATCCCGAGCTCTGCCGCGATCCGCTCGGCGGTGGCGCGGTTGTCGCCGGTCAGCATCGCCACGCGCACGCCGCGTGCTTTGAGATCCGTGACGGTGGATATGGCGGTGGTCGGACCTGGTCAAGAGTCGGATGAATTCCACGCGACCTTGTGCATCAAAGACAGCGGCGGACCGTATCACGAAGGCTTGAATAAAAAGATGCGCGTCGGCGATCGCGATCAGGCCGATCGCTTCGCCACCGACAGCGGCGTAGACCACGGTTCGGCCGGCCCCCTCCAGGTCCGCCGCCCGCTCGCCGAGCCCGTCCAGCCCGACCTGGTTGTCACGCATCAGCTTGCGGTTGCCGACCAGGACCGTACGCCCATCGACCGTTGCCCGCAGCCCGTGGCCTGGGATCGCCTCGAACCCGGTCGGCTGGGCCAGCGTCAGGCCCCGCTCTCGTGCCTGATCGACCACCGCCTGGGCCAGCGGGTGCTCGCTCGACTGCTCGGCCGAGGCGACCAGTCGCAGTAAGTCGGCCTCGGAGAGGGGGTTGCCGGCCGCGACCACCTCGACCACCCGCGGCTGGCCGACGGTCAGGGTGCCGGTCTTGTCGAAGATGATCGCCCGCACCTTGCTGGCCTGCTCGAGGGCGGTCGCGTTCTTGTAGAGGATGCCGTTGAGCGCCCCCAGCCCGGTCCCGACCATCACGGCGGTCGGGGTCGCCAGCCCGAGCGCATCCGGGCAGGCGATGATCACGACCGTGATCGCCAGCGTCAGCGCGAAGACGAAGCTGGCGCCGGCCAGGTAGTACCAGCCGAGGAACGTGGCCAGGCCGAAGATCACCGCCGCCGCGACCAGCCATTGC
>NZ_JALHPM010000311.1:0-4530 GCF_022842525.1 Luteitalea sp. | reverse complement strand
CGCGCCCGGCGCGAATGTCCCCGTCAACGTGGTGCGCGGCGAGCGCGGCGAGCAGGGCGAGCGGCGGCCCGAACGGCAGCCGCTGTGGCGCGCGGACTTCGCGCACCAGGCCGGCTCGCTCGAGGCGGTGGTCGCCTCGGCACGGCGACGGAACCTGTTCGTCAGCTCGAGTGTGCTGCTGCTGCTCGGGGCCAGCATCGGCATGCTGCTCGTGTCGAGCGCGCGAGCCCGCACGCTGGCGGCGCAGCAGATGGAGTTCGTCGCCGGCGTGTCGCATGAACTGCGCACGCCGCTGGCCGTGATCCGGTCGGCCGCGGAGAACCTGGCCGACGGCGTGGTGGGCGATGTCGATCAGGTGAAGCGCTACGGGCAGCTGATCGCCGGCGAGGGACGGCGCCTCACCGAGATGGTCGAGCAGGTGATGGAGTTTGCCGGCTTCGAGGCCGGCCGCGCGCTCGACGTGTCGCCGGTGGCGGCCGCGGACGTGGTGCAGATGGCCATCGAGGCCTCCGGTCCGTTGCTGGCCGAGACCGGGACGTCGGTCGACGTCGAGCCCCCCGACGGGGCGGTCCTGGTGCGGGCCAACCATGGGGCCCTGGCCCGGTCCGTGCAGAACCTGATCTCGAACGCGGTCAAGTACGGCGGGGCGGACCGCTGGGTCGGCGTGCGCGTACGACAGGCCGATGCGCGCACGGTGGCCATCGCGGTCTCCGACCACGGGCGCGGCATCCCCGAGCAGGACCTGCCACGCATCTTCGAGCCGTTCTATCGCGGCCAGCCCGCCGTCGACGGCCACATCCACGGCAGCGGGCTCGGTCTCAGCCTCGTCGACCGCATCGTCCGTCAGCACGGCGGGCGCGTGCAGGTGCAGAGCTCGACGCGCGGGACGACGTTCACGCTGTTCATCCCGGCGGCTCCGGAGGCGACAGCGACGGAGGTGGTGGAGTCGGTGGCGGCGATGGACGCGCAGCTGGGCCGCCGCGGGCACGCCTCGTGAGCGAGTCACCCAGGATCCTGCTCGTGGAGGACGAGCCCGGCCTGCAGCTCACGCTCTCGGACCGCCTCAGGCGCGAGGGGTATGTCGTCGACACGGCGGGCGACGGGCAGACGGGGCTCGACAAGGCGGCGACGGGCGAGTTCGACCTCGTGCTGCTCGACGTGATGTTGCCGCGCAAGAACGGGTTCGACGTGCTGCGCGATCTCCGCCAGCGCGGTCTCGAGACGCCCGTGATCATGCTGACGGCGCGGAGCCAGGTGGTGGACACGGTGGTGGGCCTCAAGCTCGGCGCCGACGACTACCTGTCCAAGCCGTTCGAGATGATGGAGTTGCTTGCGCGCGTCGAGGCGCGCCTGCGGCGACGCACGACCCCCCCGGCGACCACGCCGGTGAGTGAGGGCTACCAGTTCGGTGACGTGCGCGTGGACTTCCGCAGCGCGGAGGTGTTTCGTGGGCCCGACACCATCGAGCTGTCAGCCCGCGAGTACCAGTTGCTGCGCTACCTGATCGAGCACCGCAACGATGTGATCTCGCGCGACCAGCTGCTCAACGAAGTGTGGGGCTACAACGCGATGCCGTCGACCCGGACGGTCGACGTCCACGTGGCATGGCTGCGCCAGAAGATCGAGCCGAACCCCCGCCATCCCCAGTTCCTGCTGACCGTGCACGGGCTCGGCTACCGGTTCGTCGGGTAGGAGCAATTCAGCATTCAAAATTCATGATGAAGCGCGAGGCCAGCTTCGCCATGCTCCCGCGGAAGCGTTGGCGATGTTGGCCCCGAGCTTCATTGTGAACTCTGCATTCTGAATTTTCTGAACTACTGTCCCCGCGCTGGCGTCGTGCAGAGCGCCACACCGTTGAAGGTGTTGGCCGCGGCGGTGGTCGGGCAGAGCTGCCCGCGGATCTCACCTCCGGGGTTGGCCTGCGTGTGCACGTTCACGTACGCCGCTCCGCTCGCGATGGCAAACGCGATGTCGTCGAAGCTGCGGATGCCCGCTTCTGGACGCATCACCATCTCGCTGGCGCGTGCTGATCCCTTGATCTGGAACGACCCCGACTGTCCGACGGCGGCGATCGGGAAGTTGATTACCACCGGGCCGTTCACGCCGGCGGTGCCGGAGTGGATGTGCGAGGCCACGACCCCGGTCGGGAGACCGTAGATGTTCACCTCGTAGTCGATCGTCCCTGCCGCCCGATCCACCGTGACCAGGGCTTCACCATGGGCCCCGGCGCTCACGCCCGGCACCTCGTTGCCACCTCCCAGCATTGCGCGCACGGTCACGCGGTTCTGCGCTTCTGCCACCGACACACTGCCAGCCACGACTGCGCTGGCCAGCGCCATCATCATCAACGCTTGCTTCATCTCTGTCTCCTCTGGGTTGGGCAAGGAGGAGAGTAACGCACAATTCAGAATTCGAAGTTCAGAATGCAGGGTCTACCGGGGAGCGAGGAAGCGGGTCGCAGCGCCTGGGAAGTCCTGTCTGTTTCGAAACCTGGAGCAAAGCGCCGGGCAGAGCCGTCCAATGCTCGCCCCGCGCTGCATTCTGAATTTTGAATTCTGAATTGCCGTGACGCGCCCCTCAGGCCGTCGCCGGCAGGCCCTTCTCGAGGAGGCGCTCCATCGTGGTGGCGAACGTGTCCACTTCCTCGAGGGTCGTGTAGACGTTGGGTGTGACGCGCAGGCCCTCGAACTCGGCGTGCTTGATCGGCGTGACGATGATGCGGTGCTGGGCGTAGAGGTGCGCCGCGAGGCGGGCCGGGTCGAGGCCAGGCGTCGAGAGGTTGCCGATGGCGCCGCTCTGGCCAGGCTCGAAGCTGGTGAGGATGCGGGCCTTCGGGTGGTCGGCGAGGCGGCGCATCCAGCGGTCCCTGAGGTAGCGGAGGCGAGCCAGCTTCCGTTCCCCGCCGATGGTGTGGTGGTAGACCCGGGCTTCGGCGATGGCGTTGTGGTTGGCGGCCGGGTGCGTGCCGACCTCCTCGAACTTGCGGATGTCGCCGGCGCGACTCGCGGCGGCCGGGGTGAGCGGCCACAGCGCCGGGATGCGGTCGCGGCGCACGTAGAGGAAGCCGGTGCCGATGGGAGCCAGCAGCCACTTGTGGAGGCTGGTGCCGTAGTAGTCACACCCCAGGTCGCGCAGGGCGAACGGGAAGTGTCCGAAGGCGTGCGCCCCGTCCACGATGGTCTGAATGCCTCGTTCTCGGGCGATTCTGCAGATGTCCGCTACGGGGAAGATTTGTCCCGTGAGGTTCGTGATGTGGCAGAAGTGCAGGACGCGGGTCTTCGGCGTGAGCGCGCGCGTGAGCCGCTCCGTCAGATCGGCCATCGATGGCGGCGGCACCGGGAATGACACCTTGGTGAGGACGATGCCGTCGCGGCGAACGCGCTGGTCCCAGGTGTCGAGCATGCGGCCGTAGTCCTGTGTCGTCGTGACGACCTCGTCGCCAGGCGCCAGGTCGATGCCGAGCTGGGCAATCTGCAGCGCCTCACTTGCGTTGCGCGTGATGGCCAGATCTTCAGGATCGCAGCCTGCATCTTGTGCCAGGCCGACCCGCACCCGCTCCAGGTTGGGCTCCTGCTCCTGCCACATGTTGAAGACGGGCGCCTGATTGGCGTGATCCAGGTAGCGCTTGAAGGCCTCGTGCACGACCCGTGGGCTCGGGCAGACGCCGCCATTGTTCAGGTTGATGACCGTGCGATCGAGCGTGAAGCCGAGTTGGACGTCGCGCCAGAAATCCTCGTCGGCGGCCAGTTCGAGGGGGGACCGGCCTCGGGCCTGGTCGGAGGCGCGGGCCATGAGCGACAGGCCGTCGGACGTCAGGGCGGCGGCCACCAGAGAACCGGTGGATCCGAGGCGATTCAGGAACGCGCGTCGCGAGGGCATAGGGACTCCTGCAGGGGTGCGCGGAGTCTAGCACGGGCGAAAGTGTCGGCAGTCGAAGCGGATTTTAGTCTCGCCAAAAGGAGACTTCTAGGACGGCTATTTCGCAGCCGGACGGCTGAATTCGAGCAAAAACCGTCGAACCGCCGCAGGCAGCATATGGCACGGCGTCTGTGTCGCACTTCAGCATCTTCCAGCGCACCGGGTCAATCACCTATGACCCGTGCGTGGCTGACCCGCAGGCTCCGGGCTGCGAGGCCTCCACCGGTTCGTGGAAGACCCCGTTCACCGACCCGCCCTTCAACTTCAACAACAATCAGGCGAAGAACGTGGGTGACCCGGCTCCGGAGCCGGCCACGATGGCCCTCCTCGGCCTCGGCCTGCTCGGCGCCAGCATCGCTCGTCGCCGCAAGCAGTAAGCAGCCGTCCCTTCTCGCGCCCTCGCGGGACCTCGACGCCGGCCTTCCCCCTCGGGGAGGCCGGCGTCGTTGCGTTTGCGGGACTGCCGTTTGTATGGCGTCGTGGCCGAAAAACACCTCTCTGGAGGAGACTTCCCAGTTGGTGTCGGTGGGTCGTCAGCGCCATGGCAGCAAAATCCTTCGTGAATCGCGTGGATTGTCGCTGGCTCGGCCGTTGCCTTTGATGAAGGCGTTC
>NZ_JALHPM010000310.1:0-4550 GCF_022842525.1 Luteitalea sp. | reverse complement strand
GCACGGTCAACGGGATTCTGGCCCCGGCCGTGATGAGCACGTCGCCTACTTGTTCGTACAACGCATTTCCTTCCACCGCGCCGATTTCCAGCACCGCCACTTGATTGCGAGCACGGTTCACGCCGTCAGGAGCTTCCCGTACCCAGCGCCGTAAGCTCCAGTGCAACGCGCGCAGGTAATACGCGCCGTTGCGCTTGGCTTCCCAGGCGTCGGGGTCACTGACTGCGATTCGCACGTTGAGCACAATGGTGCCGTCGCCGACTTCGGTGGCGGTCTGGTTGTTGACCATCGTCAGGCTTTCGACGGTCGTCACCAGCGCAGGCACCGTGGCAGGGATCTGCCCGCGCGCGGCCTCATCCTGTGTCACCTCATCAGCAAACGTCACAATGTTGGCCGGTGCGGTGTCACTGCCGTCGTAATCCAGCGCGGCCAGTTGGGCGTTGATGCCGTGTGTGCCGTGCTGGAACCAAGCGGTCGTGAGTCGCAGAACGTCAATCAGCATTAGGCCGGCACCAGTGTTAGGCGCTTGATGTCGCCGTCGTCTTCTCGCTCGACTTCCGTCACCTTGTAACTGGTCGTGCTCCCATCTTTTGTCATTTTGATGGTGGCGCCGCGAGCGATGGCCGGTAGATGCGCCGTCGGCACGCGGAGTACGATCTCTGACACACGGACAAGCATTCCGCCCGCGTCTAACACTTCCCGCTGCTCGAAATCCAGCGGGCCACACGCCGAATGCTTGCCCCAGGTCGCGGCGACCGCATTCGGCGCGTACTTGCACGCCACGACGGCGGTATCCATCTACCGCCGCCTCCGCACGGGGTTGCCCTGCGTCTCGATCAGCGCCTCGTTGACCGTCATCGCGACAGGTGACACCGGTTCCTCGTCGACCGGTACGCAGTACTGATATGCGGCAATCAGGATGTGCGCGTCGCGCGGCGGGACGTCGAGAACTTCCCCAACGTCCACGTCGCGCGGGCCATGCCACACGAACGAACGCACCGCCCGGACCAGCATATCAGGTCAGGGCGTCCTTCGTGACCACGAACGACTTCGGATGCCGTGCGTTGGTGTCCATCATCGTCTGCGCGATGACGCGCACCATGCCTTCCGCCGCCGCCGTGTACGGGTCCACGGTGATGTCCAGCGCCTCGCCCCACATCCCGATCAGGAGCTCGAGCCAGTTACCGAAGATCACGCCGTGGCAGATCGTGGTGCTCGTGCCCTTGGTGAGGTTCGACGGCACCTGGTTCGACGCGACCGCCGGGTAGCCGTTCAGCTCGTTCGACGCGCCCCACAGGTACTCGGAGCCCGTGACGGTGTTCTTGAGCGTGTTCTTGAGTCGCCCGCGGACGCCGGGTGTCGTGAGGAACGCCAACCGGCCCTGCGCGGCGTTGTTGATCGCCTGCTTGGTCTCGTAGCTCACGAGGTTGGACCAGGCGAGCTGCGCGCCATGGGTGCCCATGACTTCGGTCTCGACGCCGGACAGGTTCATGATGCCGGTCGGCTGGTTGCCCGAACCCGACCCGTTAATGACCGCGATGTCCACGCCGAGGCCAGCGGTCTGCGCCAGGTCCTCACGCACGAACTGCTCGACCGAGAACGACGACTGCTGCAGGAACTGCTTGGAGTAGCTCGACGCGATCATGCCCGTCTTGGGCGACATCGTGAACGAGTCCAGCGTGGCGGCGGTCAGCGCCTTTGCGGTTCCGGGGTTTTCACCCTCCCACGTGAAGCCGTTCGCCGTGATCTGCCGCGGGAACTGCACGTTGCCCTGCAGGCCCGACATGACCCGAGCGCCCAGGCCCACCGTCACCGCCGCGGCACGCAGGAGCTCGATCAGCTCCACGACCGACGTCTGCACGCCGGCGCCGCCGAGCGACGTGGTGCCGGCGACGTTACCGGTCTGCGCACGAACCTGTGCCGCCATCTCGCGGTGCGCGCCGAGGTTGAACGGCAGGTACAGGCCCGCGGGGTCGCGGCCCATGCGCTTGGCGATGTCGGCCGACACTTCGCGCTCGAAGCCCGCTTCCACGCGGCCACTCGTCGCCATCGACATGATCGCGCGGGTGATCGAGTAGTTCTTTTGTTCGCGCTCGTTGAGGCGAGCGGCAGACGACACGCCGGCGGTGGCTGCCGCGATGTTTGCCTCGCGCACCTTGTCCGCCACCACTTCGACGGTCCAGTCCTCGCGCAGTGCCTGTGAACTCAACTCGGCACGCTTGGACTCGTGCGCGAGGGCCAGGATGTTGCCGATGGCCGCGTTCCGGGCGCGGCGCTCGGCATCGTAGTCCCGCGTGACCGCGGACGCCCCGCCAGCCGGGGCAGACTGAGTGTCAGTCATTCGTTCTCCTTCGCCTTTCGGCTGTTGGGTTGGAGGCAAATTCGCGTGTGCCTCCCTCACGCTTCGGGCCACGCCGACGTCGTAGTCAGCGGGGACAGCCACCGTGCTGGCTTCCATCGGACGCCAGTTGCGGTAGCGGCGAGTTGGGACCTTGTCGTCACGTCCGCTGACCACCTCGTAGGTGCTGCCAGGGTCGTAGCCGACACTGATCTTTTTACGGATGCCGCCGCGGATATCCTTGGCCACCCACTCGGCGTCCGGATGGTTGCCGGGTCGAGGGTCGCCACGGAGCCGCCGGTCCTTGTCGAGCCGAATGTTCTCGACCAGTCCGACCTGCACGCGCTGGTTGTGGTCCAGCAGCAGGGGCAGACCATCACGGGCATAACTGAGGTCCACGGCACCCGGTGAGTGGTCGAGGACCTCGTAGTAGCGTTCACCGGTCCACCAGTCAAACCGCAGAACGGGTGATTCGGAGCTGATGGCGATCGTTGGGAGGTCGGCTTCGGCCGCCCCCTCCGCTCGTTCCAGTATCAGGTCCATCTCCCGGTGCAGCATCATCGGTGCCCTGTTGTCCGTCATTGGTCGGCGCTCCTCCCGCCACTTTGCGCGGCGGTTCAACGTTCAAGTCTTCTTCGGCCGCGTATTCCTGCTCCTCGGCCAGCTCCTCCCACACTTCCCACAGGTCGATCCCTTCGCGCGCGGCAATGCGAGTGCGTGATAGCGTGCCTAACGCGACGCGTTTCTCATCCGCTTCGATGTCTTCGAGAGGTTTGGGGGATGTCCAGCGGCGTGGCAGCCATTGCACGGCACTCGCACGGCGTACATCGAACTCCGGCACTTTCACGGCGCCTGCGAGCATCGCGGACGGCAGCCAGGCGTCGAACACGCGCTGGCAGAAGTGCGTAATCAGCGATTCCTGCCAGGCCATCCAGCCGTCTTGCTCGTTCTGGTAGGCCACGCGGAGCGCCGACATGTTGGCGTCGGACCAGTCGCCGGTCAGGAACGCCAGCGACGTGCCCAGGCCCGCGGCAATGTCGCGTTTGACCACCTTCGAGAAGTCGGGGTAGTTGTCGCTCGGCGCGTGCGGGTTCCAGCTCTGCACTTCCTGGTTTAGCCCCAGGTACCGCGACATGCCGGGCACCAGCTCCACTTCCTCACCGGTCGGCGGCGCTTCGACTTCGGTGTTGCCGTTCGGGTCCTTGGTCGTGATGAACGCCATCTGGCACGCCGCGGCACGCAACGCCACGACTGACGCCTCCTGCGCCCCGTCCAGGTGCTTCATGTCGCGCAGTGCCACCGCGAACGACGGCACGCCACGCAGGCGCCCCACGCGCTCGTCCACGCCCAGCGGCAGGTAGATCATCTGCTCGGCCGGGATGCGATCGTGCTTGACACGCGGCGCGCGTCCGTGCTCGCTCGGGTGCTGCGTCAGGATGTGAAACGCCACCGGCCGCCCATAGGCGTTGAGCTCGATGCCGTAGCGGATCTCGTTCTGCCCGTCGCGCGCGGGACGCATCAATCGCTCGTCCAAGCGGTCGGCGTCGATCGGGTGGAGCGCCATCCCGTGCGGGTACTCTGGCCCGTAGACGATCTGAAACAGCGCCTCGCCGCTCTGGACCTGCTCCGACACGCACAGGCGTTGCAGATCCAACCACGACCGCATGCCGTCCGCGCTGCACGCCAGGGGGCGGCCCCATTCGGTCCACGCGCGGGCGATGCCATCGTTGAGCGTGTCGTGTGTCCGGTCGCCCCACATGTTGACCGGCCGCATGCGAATCCCGCGGCCGATCACATTGTTCTGCGCCATCCGGACGAACCGCTTGCCCAGGAGCTGGTTGCGCGCGGCGTCACGGGACCGGGAGCGTAGCTGCAACAGGTCGGTCTCGAGTTCTTTGTCGCCGGACAACGGCGAGCGAATCCAGTCCCACGTCAGGCGGTCGAGCCGCCCGCCCGTGAAGTTGCGACGCGAAGGCGCTGGCGTTTTGCGCCCGAAGAACTCGGCCACGCGCTGGCGCCAGTTCATCCGAACCTCGCGTAGGTCGTGCTGGCCGAACTACCACCACGGGCGCGCGAGACCTGTCGTTCCAGCCGCGACTTGATGGCGAACAGCTCGAGAATTGGGATTTTGTCGATCTGGCGGCCCGCGATCATCACGCGTTGCACGTCATCGGTAACCCGCCCGTAGATCACGGCGTCGATGGCGGCGAGC
>NZ_JALHPM010000309.1:0-4558 GCF_022842525.1 Luteitalea sp. | reverse complement strand
TCGGCCTGCACCGCAGCCGCCCGCGCTTCGCGCCGTTCCTCGGGGCGCGCCCCGTTCACGAGGCGCAGCTCTTCGGCGTCGGCGACGGCCAGCGCCGCCCGCGCGCTGGCTACCCGGGCGGCGTAGTCGGCGTCCTCGAGCCGGGCAATCACCGCGCCGGCCTCGACACGATCGCCTTCCTCGACCTGCAGGGCGGACAGGCGTCCCGAGACCTCGGCGGCCACCTCGAGTTCCTCCGAGACGGCTTCGACACGTCCCGGCGCCACCACGCGCGCGACGTCCGTCGTCGGCCCCCCGGTCTCGCGCGCGGCGGGGACGCCGGCCGCCGACGAGCCCGACCGCGCCCACATCAGCCAGCCGCTCGCGCCGAGCAGCACAAGTCCGGTCGCCACCATCGTTCTCATCGTCTTCATCCTGTGTCTCGCAAGGCTCATGGGAGGGACGCCTCGCCGAGGCGTCCGTGGGAGGGTTCGCCGTGGAGCACGCCGTCCTCGATGTGCACGATGCGATCGGCGTACGGCAAGGTGCGCGGGTCGTGCGTGACGAGCACGACGGCCCGTCGCTGCTCGGTGGCCACGCGGCGCAGCAGGTCGAGCACGCGCTCGCCCGAGGTGTGATCGAGCGCCGCCGTCGGTTCGTCCGCGAGGACGATGTCGGGCTCGCCGACCAGGGCCCTGGCGATGGCGACGCGCTGTTTCTGACCGCCGGACAGGTCGCCCGGACGGTGATGCGCGCGATCGGCGAGTCCGACCGCGTCGAGCGCGGCGAGGGCGCGACGATCGGCCTCGCGCCCGCGAATGCCGCGCAGGTCGAGCGCGATGGCGACGTTCTCCGCCGCGGTCAGCGCCGGAAAGAGATTGAAGCCCTGGAAGACGAAGCCGATGTGCCGCAGGCGCACCTCTGGCAGCGCCCGCTCGGGCAGGCCGACGATCTCGCGGCCAGCGATCGCCACACTCCCGCCCGTGGCCTGCAGGATGCCGCCCATGATCGACAGCAGCGTGGTCTTGCCCGATCCGGACGGGCCCATCATCAGCAGGACCTCGCCGGCGTGTACGTCCAGGTCCACGCCGCGCAGGGCGTGGACCGCGGTCTCTCCCGCACCGTAGGACTTGACGACCCGGCGGACGGCAATGGCTGCAGACACGTCGCCTACCCCTTGAAGACCATCGCGGGGTCGATCCGCGTGACCTTGTTGATCGAGACCATGGACGCACCGATGCACATGCCCATCGTCAGCGCGAACAGGCCGACGGCCAGCGGTGCCGGGATGATGATGGCGGTGGTGCCAGCCAGCGACCCGCGCGACACGACGGTGGCGATGGCGATGGCGATGGCATAGCCGATGAGGCCGCTGATCGTCGCCTGCCGGATGATGACCCGGTAGATGTAGCCGTTGGTGGCGCCCATCGCCTTCAAGGTGCCGTACTCGCGAATGTGGTCGACGGTCGCGGCGTAGATCGTCTGCGCCACCACCACCACGCCGACCAGCAGCCCGAGCCCGGCGGCGATCAGCACGGTGATGCCGGCCCCGGTGCCGAACATCCAGTAGTCCTGCTGCTTCTGGCTCCACGCCGCCGTACTGAGCGCCGTGACGTCCGGCACCGTCGCCTCGATGCGGGCCGCGAGTGCCTCCGGGTCGACGCCCGGTGTTCCCTTCACGAGCAGATACATCGCCTGGTCGGACCGCAGCCCGGCGTAGTCCTGCGCCCGCTCGACCGAGGTGAACACCGGCGGCGCCGTCGTGAAGGTGCGGATCCCTCGCGTGAACCCGACAACGCGGACGCGGTGCCCGCGAATCTCGAGGACCTGTCCGAGGTGCGTGACGCCGAGCTTGTCGCGGTACAGCTCGTCGACGATGACGGCGTCGGGGCGCGCGAGGTCGGCGATCGAGCCGGCCACGAGGTTCCACGGCTGGCCCATCACGCCGCCGAGTTCGAGACCGATCAGCAGGCAGCCCTCCTGCGCGCCGTCGGGTCGCTTCCAGTTACCGAAGGCCACGAGGTGCGACTGCACGGTGGCCACGCCGTCGACCGCCTGCACCTGATACGCCCGCACCTCTGGGATTTCCACCCCGTTCTCGAGGTTGCCGACGCCGCGCGACATCACCCACACGTCGGCGCCCGAGTGGCGGATGACGTCGGAGGTCGCCCGTGTGAAGCCGACGAACAAGCCGAGCTGGATGGCCGACAGCACCACCGAGAACACGATGCCGGTCAGCGTGACGACGAACCGGATGCGGTCGTGGAGCAGGTTCCGGAGGGCGAGGGATCGCATGGTCGGCGGTCCTGGCTCAGGCGGCCGCGTGGCGATACCACTCGACGGTGGCCGCAAGCGCCTCGTCGAACGGCGTGGCGTGCAGTCCGAAGGTGGTCTCGGTGTCGGTGGCGTCGATGACGAACGGCTTCGTGAACTGGTACTCGACCTCGAGCAGTTCGCGCATCGGCGCGGAGAACAGCCCCAGCGCGCGCAACAGGATGTGCGGCAGGGGCCGCACCGTCACGACCCCTCGGGCCGGCATGGTGCCTGCGACGCGGGCCAGCGCCTGGATCGCCTCGCGCTGGGTCAGGGGCGGCGGGGACGGCACGTGCCAGATCCGCCCCCACGCGCGCGGGTCGGCGGCCAGCGTGATGGCTGTGCGCGCAACATCGGGCACGTAGGTGAGGGAGTGCGGGACGTCAGCCGAGCCGATCACGCCCACGCTGCGGCCGGCGAGCACTGCCGGCACGGTCAGCTCACCGAACGACGAGACCCGCACGTGCGGACCGAAGAAATCACTCGCTCGCACGATGACCACCCGCAGGTCGCCCGTGCGACCGGCGGCGAGCAGCGAGGCCGCCATCTGGGCCCGCACGCGGCCCTTCGAGAACGTCGCGGACTGCGGCAGCGCACTGGTCAGCGGCGCGCCGTCGACGTCGCCATACGCATAGAGGTTGTCGACCAGGACGAGCGTGGCGCCGTGCGCCGTGGCGGCGTCCAGGACATGACGATGCAGGGTGGGCCACTCGGCCGGCCAGCGGTGATAGGGCGGATTGAGGGCGTTGTAGATCACGGCCGCCCCGGCCGTCGCGTGACGGAGCGCCGCGGCGCTCGAGGCGTCGGCCCGCACGAGAGACACGCCAGGCAGGGTCGGCCCGAGCCCGCGGCGGCTGACGAGGCGCACCTGCTGTCCCTGGCCGGCGAGCTGACTCGCCAGGGTCACGCCGACAGGGCCAGCGCCCAGCACCACATGCAGGGCCGTCGAGGCGTCGGTCGGGGTCACATCGGTCATGGCCATCGGTTCCTCCACTTAACAACGTTAAGTTAACGCCGTTAACCCGGACTGTCAAGACGACGCCGGCGCGCGGCTCCCCCACCGTGGGGGAGGCCCCTCCGGGGCGACCTCAGGCCTGGCGCAACCCGGCGATCATGGTGTCGATGAGGTGCTCGGTCAGCTTCTTCCGGGAGACCCAGGGGAAGTGCGGGTGAGCGATGAAGAGGGCCACGAGCCCGTGCGTGGACGCCCAGAGGCCCTGCGCTGCCATGTCCACGTCCATGGCCGGCAGGTCGCCGGCCTCGATGCCGCGTCGCAGGGCGACACGCAGGACGTCGAAGGCCCGGTTGCCCGCCGAGGCCGCGAAGCCGTCGGGATCGGGCTCGGCCTGTCCGCTGCCCATCGTGAAGGTCAGCGTGTAGTCGGACGGGTGCTGCAGCCCGAACTGCACGTAGAGGCGCAGGCCGTCGCGGAGGAACTGCAGCGGGGGCTGTGGCCTGGCCGCGAGCCGCTCGAGACGAGCCGCGAGCCGCGCGAAGGTCTCTTCGCACACGGCTTCGAGCAGCGCGTGCTTGTCCTTGAAGTGGAGGTAGATGGCCGTCGGCGAATAGTCGATGCGCGCGGCCAGCTTGCGCATGGTCACCGCCTCGAACCCCTCCTCGGCGAACATCGCTCGCGCCGCCGTCACGATCTCGCGGCGGAGGTCGGGCTTCTGACGCGGGCGACGGGCGACGGTGGGCATGCGAACGGTGCCACGGTATCGCACCCGGCGACGACCGTCCACGGGCGCGGCACCGGCCCTGTCGAAATGGCCGGACCTCGCGCGTCATCCCGGTGCAGGGCCCCTGTGACCGCGCGGCAGCCGGCCGCGTCCGATACGCTCGGGCCACCATCGAGGCACCGCCTCGCAGGAGACGACCATGAAGTACATGCTGATGTTCTACGAGACCGAGGCCACCTTCGCCGACCGGGAGTCCGCCAATGCGGGGGCCTACTGGGCCGGCTGGACGGCGTACATCCAGGCCCTCAACGCCGCCGGGATCGTCGCCAGCGGGCAGGGATTGCAGGCGCCGGCCACGGCGACGACCGTTCGCGTGCAGGGCGGCACGCGTCGCCTGCAGGACGGCCCGTTCGCCGACACCAAGGAGCAGTTCGCGGGGTTCTTCATCATCGACGTGCCGAATCTGGACGACGCCCTCGCCTGGGCGGCGCGGGCCCCGTGCGCCGAGACGGCGGGCGTCGAGGTGCGGCCGGCGCTGCTGCCGATGGCGTGATGTCGGCCGATCTGGCGCGGCGCGCCCCCCCGGG
>NZ_JALHPM010000308.1:0-4687 GCF_022842525.1 Luteitalea sp. | reverse complement strand
CGCCGCGACACCGAAAGCGGCCGCGCCCGCCGCGCATTGAGCGACCGGTGGCACGCCACGCGCGACACGTCTTCCGGACGCGGGCGGGGCAGCGGCCCGGCGTCCGCCGCGCGGCAGGGGTGGTACCGTACAGCCCAACGTGCTGTCGAGGGACCACTACGACTTCGTCGTGATCGACATCATGATGCCGACCATGGATGGCCTCGAGACGCTGGACGCCATCCGCAGCACGCCCGAACTGCGCAACCTGCCCGTGATGGTGCTGTCGGCCGTCCGTGACGAGGCCCAGGTGCGGCAACTGGTGAAGCTCGGCGTCAGTGCCTATCTCACCAAGCCCCTGCGCCCCTCGGACGCCGCCGTCCGCGTCCAGCGCTTCGTGGCCACCCTCGGCACGAGCACCCACACCCCACAGCAGGGACAGGGGCGATCACTCCTGGGCCTGCAAGATGGGGCGCGGCTGCTGGTGGTCGACTCGAAGCCAGGCCCGCCGTGATCCTGCTCGGACAGAAGCTCGGCGCCGTCGCCGCGCCGATGTTCCTGCAAGAGTTACGCAGCCTGCCCGGTCTGGCCAGCGTGCCGGTGGTCGTGGCCGGCTCGCGCGGTGGCGAGGATCCGCCCGCCGACGCCGACGCCGTCATCCAGCGTACGTTCATCCCGGACGCGTTCAAGAAGCAGTTCGCCACGCTCGTGACCGGTGGGACGCCGGAGCCGGGTGCTGCTCGCCCGCCCGGAGTTGCGCCCGCAGATGATCTCGGCCACCGAGCGGGAGATGGGGGAGCGGATGACCGCGCTCTTCCTCCAGGGGGCCGACGTGGTCACCGAGGAGGACGTCTCGTCCACCCTCCAGGAAATCTCCAACATCGTCAGCGGCCGCCTGCAGAACGCGCTCCGCGGCCGTGACGACGTGTGCACCATCGGCCTGCCGATCGTCACTGTGCTCGCCAAGACGCTGCCGATTGCCGAGCTATGGGCCGCGGTCGGGTTCCACAACGCCTTGGGCGACGTCAAGTTCACGACCTTCGTGCGGCCGATTCTGCGCGGCGCGCCGGGCTCCGGGGCGCTCTGACGCGCGGCACCGTCTCCCCCCGGGGGTGATGGGGCCTCCCGGTCGTGCCGATTTCGCCCTTGTGATGCTGCGCGTCCGATGTCCATTCGTGCCTGCGTCCGGGGAACGGCCATGAAGGCGCTGGTCGTCGACGATCAGGCCAACGTCCGCCTGTTGCTCTCGCACATCCTGCGGACGAGGAACGGGTGCACGGTCAGCGTGGCCGCCAACGGCCAGGAGGCCCTCGCCCTGCTCGTGCGCGAGAGCTTCGACATCGTCGTCCTCGACCTGCTGATGCCGGTCCTCGATGGTGTCGAGACCCTGACCGTGATTCGCCGCACGCCGGCGCTCAGCCAGACACCGGTGATCGTCCTCTCGGCGGTGCGTGACGAGCGGAAGGTCCGGCAGTTGCTCCGACTCGGCATTGCGGCCTATCTCACCAAGCCCCTGCGTCCTCTCGACGTCGCCGAACGGATCCAGCAGATTCTCGACCGTCTCGGTGACGCCCCCGCGGTGGCCGATGATGGTCCTGCCGAGCGGGCGCTGGCGGCGCGGGCCGACCTCCGGCCGCAGATGATTGCCGCCACCGAGCAGCTGTTCGGCCTCATGCTCGGCATCGAGGTGGGGGCCGCGGGGACTCGCGAGCCACTGACGTCGGGCGACGATGTCGCCTCGGCCGTGTTGCGGCTGGAGCGCGAGGCCGTCGATCTGGAATTTGCCATCACGGCGCCGCGGGCGATGAGCGAACGCATGACGGCGCAATATCTGCAGGCGGGTGACGTGGTGACCGACGCCGACGTCTCCGCCACCCTTCGGGAGTTCGCCACGATCATCGGCGGCCGGCTGCAGACCGCCCTGCGCCAGCGCGGCGATGTGGTGTCGCTCGGTGAGCCCACGGTGTCGCGCCTCGGCGCGGAGGCCTGTGAGCGCGCCGGGGGCATTCGTGTCACGTACACGTCGTCGGCGCACGACCTTCGATTCATGACCACACTGCGGGCGGTGCCGGGCGCGCGCCTGGCCCGGACCGTACAGGATGCGGATCGCCGCATCGAGGACCCTGCGCATGTACACGCCGCCACCCCAGCCACCGCCGGTTGACCCCGAGGTGATCGAGATGCTCGCTTCCCTGCAGGAACCGGGCGAACCCGATCTCGTCGCGGAGTTGGTCACCCTCTTCCTCCGGGACACGCCGGAGCGTCTGCGCGATCTGCAGGCTCGGCCCCTGGACGCCGGGCACGCCTCGCGCGTGGCCCATGCCGTCAAGGGCAGTGCCGGCAACCTCGGTGCCACCCAGTTGCAGGATCTCGCCAGTGCCCTGGAGCAGGCGGGCCATCGTGGGGACAGCGCCGACGCGCTGGCCCGACTGGCCGACGCCATCGACGTGGAGTTCGCGCACGTCGCCGCGCATCTCGAGGCCCTGCTCGCAAAGCGGGCCCACGGCGCGGAGTAGGTCAGGTACTCCTGACGGACCGACCTGTCGGCCCACCGACCCCAGGGTCGGCATGGGTGCCTCCCCGATGACCGGGGCGCGCGGGGACAGGACGCGATTCAGCGCGATTGGCCCAAAAACGCCCCGGCGGCCGGGCTGGCATCGAACATGAGTTCCTCCGAGGCGCCACGAGCGGCGCGCCGGCACGCTGCACGGCGCGACGCGAACTGCACCTCACGCTCACACGTCATGCGTCACCGACCGGTGCGGTCGGGACGCGCGGAGGACGTTCGTCATGGGTACGCCAAGGAACCGGGGCGCATTGGCCCTGAGTTCCCACACGCACGACACCACGCACCAGGACACCGACCAGGAACTGATGGTCCTGCGCGGCCAGCTGGCCGCACTGGACCGCAGCCAGGCCGTCATCGAGTTCGAGCTCGATGGCACCATCATCACGGCCAACGACAACTTCCTCGGCGCGCCGGGCTATGCCGCCAGCCGTGAGTACCAGCAGTTCTGGGCCGACCTGCGGGCCGGCCGATACCAGGCCGCCGAGTACAAGCGTCTCGGCAAGGGTGGCAAGGAAGTCTGGATTCAGGCCTCCTACAACCCGATCCTCGACATGAACGGCAAGCCGTTCAAGGTCGTCAAGTACGCCACCGACATCACCGAGCGCATTCGTCAGCAGGAGCGCCTGCACAAGCTGCTCGAGCAGATTGCCGGCCACGCCGACACCCTCGCCAGTTCGGCCGAGGAGCTCACCGCGACCGCCACCCAGATGGGGGCCAACGCCGAGGAGACCTCGGCCCAGGCCAACGTCGTGTCGGCGGCCTCCGAGCAGGTGAGTCGCAACGTCCAGACGGTGGCCACGGGCACCGAGGAGATGGGCGCGAGTATCCGCGAGATCGCCAAGAACGCCGCGGACGCGGCCCGGGTGGCGGGGCAGGCGGTACGGGGGGCCGACACGACCAACACCACGGTCGGCAAGCTCGGCGAGAGCAGCGCAGAGATCGGCAAGGTCATCAAGGTGATCACGTCGATCGCGCAGCAGACCACCCTGCTGGCGCTCAACGCCACGATCGAGGCGGCGCGCGCCGGCGAAGCAGGCAAGGGTTTCGCGGTGGTGGCCAACGAAGTCAAGGAGCTGGCCAAGGAGACCGCCAAGGCGACCGAGGACATCAGCCAGAAGATCGAGGCCATCCAGGGCGACACCCGCGGGGCCACGCGGGCCATCGCCGAGATCAGCGCGATCATCAACCAGATCAACGACATCTCGGGGACGATCGCCAGCGCCGTGGAAGAGCAGACCGCGACGGCCAACGAGATCTCCCGCAACGTGTCGGAAGCGGCACGGGGCACGGCGGAGATCGCCGAGAACATCACCGGCGTCGCCCAGGCCGCTCGCAGCACCAGCGACGGTGCGAGCGACTCGCAGAGCGCATCCGGTGGCCTGGCCAAGCTCGCCAGCGAACTGCAGCAGCTGGTCTCGGGCTTCAAGGCCTGACCCCTGACCTTGGTTCTGTCGGCGACCTGACGAGGCGCTCCGTGCCGCCGTCAGGTTGACCGACAGGCCGCGCATTCCTTCCAAGAAACTGGCGTGTCCACGGCTCTGCTGCCGTGGCACGCCCCTTGAAACATCGTCGTTCCAGCGCACGTGTCGCGTCGGCAGTCGCGTTCAAGCCTGCAATCACGACGTCGATTCCTGTGCGTAGCCAATCCGTCAGTCGGCGGGGATGGCACGGAGGCAGCACCGTGACCGAGTCGGACGACCTCATTCGAGAATTCCTGATCGAAAGCCATGAAGGACTGGACCGGCTCGATCAGGACCTGGTGGATCTGGAGAAGGACCCCCGCAACCGCGACACGCTGGGCAGCGTGTTCCGGGCGATCCACACCATCAAGGGCACCTGCGGCTTCCTCGGGTTCACGAAGCTCGAAGGGGTCAGCCACGTCGGAGAGAGCCTGCTGAGCCGTCTGCGCGATGGCGAGATGGTGCTCGACGCGCAGATCACCACGGCGCTGCTCGGCATGGTCGACGCCATCCGCGAGATTCTCGGTTTCATCGAGGCCGACGGCAGCGAGGGCGACGCGGACTACACCGCCGTCATCCAGCGCATCCAGGCCCTGAACGACCGACGGAGCACGCCGGCCGACAGCGTGGCGGCCGCCGCCGCGCCCACTCCCGTGCCCGTCGCAGCGGCCATGCCTGC
>NZ_JALHPM010000307.1:0-4691 GCF_022842525.1 Luteitalea sp. | reverse complement strand
CTGCGGCCGGCAGCGTGGGGGGGGCGGGTGCGGCGGCCGCCGGAGCGGCCGCGGGTGCGGGTGCGGAGAGGTCATCGACCGCCCGTGCGGCCACGACCGTGGCGACCACCTCGCGGCAGTCGTCACATTCCGCCAGGTGCGTGACCATGCGGTCCCGGGAGTCGGGGGGAAGCGTGCCTTCGACGAACAGAGCGAGTTCGAGATCCGAGGGGCACGGCGTCGCCGGGGGGCGACCGCCGCGATGGATGTCGAATGACGTCACGATTCTCTCAGGCGCGGACGACGCCTGGGGGCGGGCGACGTTCCACTCCGTGGGACGGTCCCTGGCCGTCGTTTTTGCAGATCTCGTCGAGCACGGCCGTGCCCGGGGGCAGATTCGCGGCGCCGATGATCTCCCGTACGTCCTCCGCGGTCACGTCCTGCGCCAGCAGGGCGGCGTGCAGCCGGCTCATCAGATGCAGGAACCGGGGGTAGAGGCGCTGCTGGTCGAGGTGCAGCACACGCGCGATCTGCGCCCGCGTCATGCCGTTCGAAAAGAACAGCTTGAGCACGAGGCGGTCTTCCGCGTCGAGCCCCGCAAGCGCATCGCTCAGCGCGCGTTCGACGCGCGCGGCAAGCGTTTCACGCTCGGCGGCCCGCACGAGCGCGTCGGCGTCGGCGCCGGGCTGCTCGGCCTGCGCGAGCTCGCTCACGTCGACGAAATAGCGGCCCGACGCCACCGGCAGCCGCGAGTAGATGTCCCACAACTCGTCGCGGGTGTCGGTCACGCCGTGGTCGGCGTGCAGGGTCTGCACGGCCTCGTCGAACGTGAGGCGCTTGCGGTGCGTCAGGCGCCACAGGTGCAGCGCCACGTCGCCCAGCCGCTTTGCCAGGGCCGGCGGCTTGGCCTTGCCCCACTCCTGGTTGCGGAAGTCGAGGAAGACACGCGTGATGACGGTGACGAGATAGGTATGAAGGCTGCACTCGCGGCGCCAGGCGCGCAACGCGGCGTAGTCGTTGGTGGCAAGGTGCAGCATCACGCGGCCGCGCAGTTCGTCGGCCATGTCGCGCGTGAGGTGATACCGCGCGGCCACGAACCGCACGGCGTCGACGACGACGTCGTGCTGCACGGTGAGCAGGTCGCGGCAGGCGTCGACGGCGTCTCGCCGGGAGACGTCGGCCGCCGTGTCCGCACGATCGGGCACGGCGTCGCGGAGAGGGCGGGGGCGACGGGCCATGGGCGGCAGGGGCCCTGCCGAAGTCGCGATTATCGTGGAGCTGCTGGTGATTCGCAAGGCATCGATCATGGCCGCCTCCCTTCGTGTCCGGCGGACGGCGGGTGAGACATTCACCCGGGGTCGCATCCGTCAGAGGTAGCGGCAGGCTCCGCCATATTCCCTCGCGGCCGGTCCCGTACATACAACGGGCCGGGCGCCGCCATGGCGGGCCCGGCCCATCGGAAGTCGCGGCCTCGTCCGGGGCGCGCCCCGGACGACACGTCAGAACGTCAGCTTGAAACCGAGCTGGGCCTGGAAGGGATCGAACGCCTGCCGGGCCTGTCCGAAGCCGGTCGGGCGGCCGATCGCGGTCACGCCGGCAGCGGCCGACTGGTTGCCGTTGAAGTTGTTCAGGTTCACGGTGTTGAACACGTTGAACATCTCCCAGAGGATTTCGCCCGACACGCGGCCGATGGTGACCCGCTTCGAGGTGCGCAGGTCCAGCTGGAAGTAGGCATCACCGCGGCCGGCGTTGTAGCCCACGCCCGCCGGACGGTCGTTGTTGTCGCCGTCACGGTTGGTGTCGGTGCCGAGGACGATGTTGAAGGGCGGCGCCGAGTTGGCGGTGACGATGGTGCCGAACTGGATGTCCCACGGCAGCTGGTAGATGACGTTGCCCACGAAGCGGTGGCGCACGTCATTGGCCGTCGGGCCCCAGTCGGCCATCAGGTCGTACTTGTCGGACGGCGTGCCGTTGTCGGCGATCGACTTGGCGCTGCCGAGCGTGTAGCCGAACAGGAAGCCGAGGCGATTGGCGAACCGCTTCTGGATGCGGAACTGCGCCTGGTGGATCCGGATCGGGGCCGAGTCGTCGTACACCAGCAGCCGCAGGCCCGAGGTGAGAATCGGGAACGTGCCATCGGCCTGCCGGGCATTCACGTTGCGCGTCAGCGGGAAGTGTTCGCCGCGCATGTAGACGTAGTCGAACGACGCGGCGTAGTTGGTGCCGAGCTGGCGGGTCACGCCGGACGTCATCTGGTGGGTGTAGGGCGCTTCGGCGTCGGCGCTGGCGACACGAAACGCCGTGCCCACCGATTCCGGGAACGTCTGCGTCGGAATGTTCGGGAAGAAGTCGTTGGGGATGCGCGCGCCCGACCGCGAGTCGTTGGCGATCTGCGTGGTGATGAAGCCGGGATACCCGGCGACGATGCCGCGCATGGTGGTGGTGTTGATCTGGTCGTAGTAGATGCCGTAGCCGCCGCGCAGCACCGTGCGGCCGTCGCTCATCGGATCCCACGTGAGGCCGAGGCGCGGCGCGATGTTGTCGAGGTCGTTCGGCGCGCCCTTGAAGTTCTGGCCGCGCAGGTCGCCGGTGATCTGGCGCACCCAGAACTGCTCGATCGGGATGTCGGTCGGCACGTCCTGACCGTTGAGGTCGCCGCGCCAGAACTGCCAGTCGTAGCGCACGCCGATGTTGATCGTCACGTTGCTGCGCGGCTGCCACTGGTTGTTGATGAACGCCGAGTAGATGTCGACGTCGCGGGTGAGCGCCGCGAGCTCACCGCGCAGCTCCACGCCCTGCGTGTAGCGGAACGGCAGCGACGTCGGGTCGCCCGGCACCACCGGCCGGTCCTGCAGGAACTCGAACAGGCCGTTGAACGACTGGTTGATGAGACTGGTCGTGGGCACCTTGTTCATCTCGAAGCCGAACTTCAGGTCGTGCGTGCCCTTGGCCACGAAGTTGACGCTGGTCGCGTTGGTGACGATGTAGTTGTCCTGCGTGCGCGACTGCGGCACGTTGCTGGCGCGGCCGAACTGCACGGTCGGGAAGCGGATTTCCGGCTTGCTGGTGGAGCCGGCCGGCAGGACGCGGTCGAGCGCCTGGTGCGAGCCGCTGACGCGCAGCTCGTTGACGATGTTCGAGCGCAGCACCGAGGTCAGGTTGCCGACGAAGAACCAGGCCCGGCGCTGGTCGTCGTAGCCGTGGTCGCCGGCGCTGTCGCCGCCGGTCTGCTGGTTGAACAGGTCGCGGTGGTCGTACATGTAGGTGCCGTTCAGCGTGTGCTTCTGCGAGGCGAGGTACGTGACCTTGCCGAAGACGTTGTTCTCGCTGGTCGTCACCGGAATGTCGGTGCGGGTGTCGTAGCCGAGCGCGCTCACGAAGTCACGAATCGCCACCGGAATGTTGACCTGCACCGAGCGGTTGTTGGCGCGCTTCTCCCACGAGGCGAAGTAGAAGAGCTTGTTCTGCTTGATCGGCCCGCCGAGGGTGGCGCCGTACTGCTCGATCTTGAAGGGCGGCACGATCTCGGCGAAGTAGTTGGGCTTGTCGAAGGCATCGTCGCGGCGGAAGTAGAACCCGGCGCCACGCACCTGGTTGCCGCCCGACTTGGTCAGGATGTTCACGGCGCCCGACGCCGAACGGCCGAACTCCGCCGAGTAGGAGTTGGCCATCACCTGGAACTCCTGGATGGCTTCCTGCGCGAGCGCGATGCGGGTCGCCGACGACAACGCGCTGCCGCCGCCGGTCACTTCGTCGTTGAAGTCGACGCCTTCGAGCCAGATCGACTTGTAGTTCTCGCTCATGCCGCCGAACGAGATCGAGTCGGTCTGGCCGCTCGACGCCGACCCCTGATCGGCGACCACGCCCGGGGCGAGCAGCGTCAGGTCGAGGAAGTCGCGCGACTTGAGCGGCAGGCTGGCGATCTGCTGCGTATCGACGAGTGTGCGCACCACGTTCTCGGTGGTGTTCACGAGCGGCGCCTGCTCGGTCACGGTGATGGTCTCCTCGAGACCACCCACCTCGAGCGTAAAGGGCGCCGCCACCTGCGAGTTGATGGCCAGGCGCAAGTCGGTGCGGGTGGCCTCCTTGAAGCCGGTCAGGCTGGCCTTGACGGTATAGAGGCCGGCCGGCATCGCGGAGAACCGGTAGTTGCCGAGTTCGTCGGTGACCGCCTCGCGGGTCAGGCCGTTCGCCTGGTTCACCGCCGTCACCGTGACCCCGGGCAGCGTGCCGCCGGTCGAGTCCTTGACCTCTCCGAGAATCGTGCCGGTCGTCGTCTGGCCGATGGCCACCGCGGGGGCGAGCCACGCCGCGAGGGCCATCCACGCGCCGACCATGCGTAGGTGCTTCATCGTTATCCTGCCTCCAGACCGGGGCGTGTCACGCTCGGGGAGCGCGGCGAGGGTCCACGCCCGGCCGGGGCATTTTACGTCTGAGTCATAGCCAGCCGGCGCGGGAATGTCGCCGCCGGCCCGAACTTGTGACAACGCGAGACAAACCCGAAAAAAGCAGTGAAATTCGTGGCCCGCGCCAACCCGCTACTTACGGCATAATGCAGCGACCGGCGGCCTCGGATGTCGTGGCCGCATGCAGGCTTCCGGGCCCACCGGGCCGAGCGAGGGTGGCAATGAAACAGGTGTTCCTGGCGTCCGCATGCGCGGCGCTGCTCTCACTGGGACTGGCCGCGCGCGCCGCCCAGGCGCCCGCGACGC
>NZ_JALHPM010000306.1:0-4722 GCF_022842525.1 Luteitalea sp. | reverse complement strand
CGAGGAGATGGCACGGGTGCTCACCGCGCTCTACGCCGCCGCACCCGCGGGCGCCGGCATCCAGTTCCACCTCCTGGCAAGTCCCGCGATTCGCGACCCGCTTGGCGACTACGCGGCGCTGCGTCTGCCGGACGACGAGGTCCCTGAATTCGACACCCGCGGTCGCGCGGGGCGACACACGAACATTCACCGCGCAATGGCCCGTCGCCGCGTCGGGCACACCCTGGCGGGGAGCCGCCACTCGCTCATCCCGAGCCAGAGTTACCTCTTCCGGGACTTTCGGCTCGTCATGAGCGTGTCGATTCCCGGCAATGCCGAGGACCTCGCCCGGCTGGAAGATCTGCTGCTCTTGCGCGAGGGCTTCCGGGCCACACTGCATGCGGCGTCCTTCCCGTCCCGCCCCTGGAGCGCAGACGATCTCATCAACTGGGTGTCCCAACTCCTCGACCCGCACCGCTTGACCGGCGATGGGCTGCGACTCGCCTATGACGATGGCCGAGAACTGCGAGACCAGGTCATCGACCCGGCCACGCGCCTCACCATCGGCGAACACGACATCCGCACCGCCAACGTGGCGAGCCCGAGCGACGTGGCGCTTCGAGTCCTGTCCGTGCGCGCCCTGCCGCCCAGATTCGCCCTCTGGAACATGGGCAACCTGATCGGAGATCTGTATCAGGGCACGCTCCAGTACCCCTGCCCCTTCCTGCTCACCCTCGGCGTGCACGTCATCGATGCGGAAGCGACCCGCAATTGGGCCTTCCTCAAGGCAGCGCGCGCCACGACCAACGCCACGAGCTACATGGCCCGCTTCCTCCCGGATCTGCAGGAGCGCAAGGCGGACTGGGACATCGTGCTGAAGTCCCTGGACGCGGGTCAGCAGCTGGTCGACCTCTACCACCAGGTGATGCTCTTCGCCCCACCCGAGGATATGACCCGCGCCGAGCAGGCCGCCCGCGCAATCTTCCGCGCGCGTGGATTCGAACTCACCGCCGACACGCTGATGATGACCCAGGCGTTGATCGGGAGCCTGCCGATGACGCTCTCCGCCCCCTTCCACGCCGATTTGAAGCGCATGAAGCGACTGACGACCAAGACCTCAGCCAATGCCGTTCACCTGGCCCCGTTGGTGGCCGAGTGGCAGGGCACCGGCACCCCGGTCCTGCTGCTTGGTGGCCGCCGTGGTCAGTTGATGCAGCTCGACGTCTATGACAACCCAGCGGGCAACTACAACGTCGCGATTGCCGGGACCTCGGGCTCCGGCAAGTCGCTGCTGTTGAACGAGATCGCCGCCGCCTATCTCGGCACCGGTGCGAAGGTCTGGATCATCGACGTGGGCCGCTCCTACGAGAAAGCCTGCCGCAACTTCGGGGGGGCCTTCATCGAGTTCACGGAACACGCGCCGCTGTCTCTGAACCCCTTTACGGTGGTCGAGGACATCGACGAGGACATGGAACTGCTCCAGCCCCTCCTCGCGCAGATGGTCTCGCCGCGCGAACCCCTGAACGGCTTCCAGTACGCGACGCTCGCGGCGGCCATCAAGAAGGTGTGGACGATCCACGGACCTGCCATGACGGTCACCCAAGTCCATGACTTGCTCGCCACCGGTCGACTTGACGAGGCAAACCCGGACGAAGACCGGCGCCTGAAAGACCTCGCCGCCATGCTTCACCCCTATACACGCGACGGCGCCTACGGGAAATACTTCGAGGGCGAAGCCACCGCCGATTTCAGTGCCGACTTCATCGTGCTGGAACTCGAGGAACTGAAGGCCAAGAAAGACCTGCAGACCGTGGTGCTGCTCATCGTCATGTATCGCATCACCCGCGAGATGTACTTCTCGCGCGAGTGCAAGAAGATCGTGATCATCGACGAAGCTTGGGATCTGCTCTCGGGTGGGGCCACCGCCGAATTCATCGAAGCCGGCTACCGCCGCGCACGAAAGTACAAGGGCGCCTTCATGTCCGCCACGCAAGGCGTGGACGACTACTACCGCAACCCCGCCGCCAAGGCGGCGCTGGACAACTCCGACTGGATGTTTCTGCTCCGGCAGAAACCCGAGTCCATCGAGATGCTGGACAAGCTCGGTCAGCTCACCATGGACGACAGCATGAAGCGTCTGCTGCAGTCGCTGCGTACCGAGCACGGCGCGTACTCGGAGGTCTTCATCCACGGGCCGGCGGGCAACGGCATCGGGCGTCTCATCGTCGACCCCTACAGTCTGCTGCTCTTCAGCAGCAAGGCCGAGGACTTCAACGCCATCAACGCGAAGCGTGAGCGAGGCATGTCGGTGTCGGAGGCGATCGATGCCGTGCTGCAGGATCGGAGCCGCACATGACCGCACGGGCGGCGCTGGTGGTGGTGATCGTCAATGCGCTCATAAGTGCAGCGCTCCTTGCCGCCTACGCGACGTGGATTGCACCCTCGCGCTCGCCGCGTCTTGCCGTGCTCGATGTCGCGGAGCTCTATCGCCTGAAGGAACGCGAGATCGCCGCCGTGCTCGTCAAGACGGACGCGAGCGAAACGGACCGATTGAACGCGCTCAAGCGGGCGAGCGAGTTCGGCACCCAGATCACGACCTTGATCGAGCAGCTTCCGGCCGAGTGCGGCTGCCTGATCCTCGCCCGCGGCGCCATCGCCGGTTCCAGCACCACCCTTCCCGACCTGACGCCGACCGTTCGGCAACGTCTCGGACTGTAGCCAATGATGCGAGCCTACGACCTCACTCAGCGACTACGACACCGCTTCGATCCTCAGGCTTTCCAAACGCGCGTGTCAGCGCACGTCCGACGCTGGGGGCTTGCCTACCTTCTCGCCGCAGTCGCAGCCCTGGCCTTCCAATCGCACTTCACGCTCGGGATCAATGCCTCCCCGAGCCTGCCGCACCGACTCTACCTGATCCACAAGGGCACGATGCCGATGCGCGGCGATCTGGTCGCGTTTCGCTGGTCCGGTGGCGGCCCGTATCCCGCAGGCGTGACGTTCGTGAAGATCCTTGAAGGCGGGCCTGGCGACACGGTCACCCGCGTCGATCGCGATTTCTTCGTCAACGGCCATACCGTCGGGACCGCAAAGCCGTCCAGCCGAGCCGGCATCGCCCTCGAGCCAGGCGCCACCGGGATCCTTTCCGCGGGCCGCTACTACGTCCGCGCACCGCATCCCGACAGCCTGGACTCCCGCTATGCACTGACGGGCTGGATCACGCATGAACAGATCATCGGTCGAGCCTATGCGCTCTTCTAGCCGACGCCACGGCAGGCCGATCCTTCTGGCCGCAGCCCTATTGGCTGCGTCTCCCATCGCTACCGCTGAGCACCTCGGCGTCATCGGCCCTGTATACGAGATCGCGGAACCGAACCTGCTGAACGTCATCCTCGCCAAGCTTCGCGACGCCCAATCCTCCGGCGTGCTGGCCCGACTGCAGCAGGATGCTCAACGCAACGCCAAGCGTGCGATCGAGGAACCGGCACCCGTGGCCTCAGTCACCCGAACCACCCAGGCCCGGACCATCTTCCATGATCCCAGCATCGTCGTCCCGTATGCCATCACCGATGCGCAGGGCCAGGTCATCGTCGCCCCGGGAACGCGGGTGAATCCGCTCGATACGGTGTCGCTCTCCAAGACGCTACTCTTCTTCGACGCCCGCGATGCGAGCCAGGTGACGCGCGCACGGAGTGTCCTCGACCAGCAACAAGGCAAGGTGAAGCTCATCCTCACCGGCGGCTCGTACCTCGAACTCATGCGTCGCTGGCAGGTACAAGTGTTCTACGACCAGAACGGCGCGCTGGTTGCGAAGCTGCGTATCCAGCACGTACCCGCCATGGTGTCTCAGGACGGCAGGAGGCTACGCATCGATGAACTCCTGTAACCGCCTCGCCACGGCGATCGCCGCCGTCCTCCTGACTTGCGTCAGCCTTGCGCACGCGCAGTCGACCTGTCACGGCCGCTTCATGAATCCGATCACCGACATCTGCTGGAGCTGTGTGTTTCCGCTCACGATCGGCTCCGCCGCGATCGTTTCCGACGGCCAGGACGACATCGGCAATCCATCGACGCCGGTGTGCTTCTGCAACAACCCACCGCGAATCGGCGTGACCGTCGGCTTCTGGGAACCCGTGCGTCTGGTCGACGTGACCCGTACGCCGTTCTGCATGGTGGGTCTGGGCGGCATCGCCCTGGACCCCGGGGTGCACGTGCCACGCGGTGCCCAGGTCGGGCACGACAGTCAGACGCGCAACAGCTTCTATCACGTGCACTGGTACGCCAATCCCATTCTCTATTGGCTAGAAGTGCTGCTCGACTTCCCGTGTCTTGAGAAGGGCGCGCTCGATCTGGTCTATCTCACCGAGGTCGATCCGCTGTGGGCGGACGACGAGCTGACCGCGATCCTCAATCCGGAAGCCGTGCTCTTCGCCAACGCACCTGCGAAGGCCGCGTGTGCTGCCGACTGCGTCGCCTCCACCGCCGGTATGGGCATCGCCAGCCTTTTCTGGTGCGCCGGCTGCCAGGGGTCGATCTATCCGATGACGGGCCACGTCGCCACGCATATCGGCGGCGTGCAGGCCTCGGCACTGCTCACCCAGCGCATGACCGCCAAGATGCACCGCCAACTCACCACCTTCACCGGCGCAGGCCAAGCAGGGCTCTGCGGTCACTACATGCAGCCCATCATGGACAAGACCCACTACAAGCTACAGATGGTCTACCCAATCCCGAACACACAGA
>NZ_JALHPM010000305.1:0-4730 GCF_022842525.1 Luteitalea sp. | reverse complement strand
CGCCGACATCCGCTTCAGCGAACACATGCCGTTCTGGTGTGCGGTCGGCCGCAAGCGCGGCTGACGCCTCAGGTGAGTGGCGTGAACTGGACGCGGGACTGCACCAGGTGCACGCCCATGGCCTCGCACTGCGTCACGAGGGCCTCTGTCAGGGCCGTGTCCAGCGCCGGCGTGGAGAGCACCACACGCCTCGCCCCGGTCGCGAGCACCGCCGCCTCCAGCGCCGCGCCGCCGCCGTGCACGAGCACCCCGTCGACGCGCGTGCCCTGCTTGCTGCGGTCGTCGTCGAGGAAGCCCACGGCCCGCCAGCCGAGCGCGTCGTTGCCGCGAATCTCGCGCAGGACCAGCAACCCGCCCTTGCCCGCGCCGTAGATCAGGACCGGCTCGGCATCGGGCGACTCCTTGCGAAGTGCCGAATCCAGCGTGCGAAACGACAGTCGCGTGGCGGCCACCGCGACGAACAGCAGCACGCCGTGGATGACGAACACCGCCCGCGAGTAGCCGGTGAACCGGTACAGGAACGACACCCCCAGCACCGACAGGATGGTCCCGAGCGCGCACGCCTGCGCCAGGCGCAGCAGGTCGGAGACCCCCGTGTAACGCCAGATGCCGCGGTGCGTCCCCAGCACGAGGAACGCCGTCACCTGGGCCAGCAGCACGACCGGCAGTGACTGCTCGAAGATCGGCCGCTCTGCCCGGAACGTCCCCTCGAAGCGCAGCAGGTACGCCGAGTAGTAGGCGACGACGACGAGGACGGTATCCACCGCCACCGTGACCACCTGGCGCCGGTAGGTGAAGTTGGCCAGGAGCAGCGCGACGCCGCTCTGCGGCACCGCGTCGGGCGGATACACCTGCAGACGCCCGAGGAAGATGCCGAACAGGACGGTGCCGAGTGCCAGGACGACGGCGAGCACGGCGCCGTAGCCGAGGCCGTACCTGTACGAGAGCCACGCGATGGCGCCGCCGACGAGGGCCAGGCCATACAGCGTCAGCACCGCCTGTCGCTCCGACATGCCGAGCGCGACCAGGCGATGCGACGTGTGGTCGCGCCCGCCCTGCGACACGGGACGACCCGCCAGGATGCGCGCGAGGGTCACGAACGTCGTGTCGAAGATCGGCACCAGCACGACGAGCATCGGGAAGACCAGCACGAGCGTCGTCCCGCGTGCATACGGCCAGCCGCCGACCAGGCTCAGACCGCCCACGAGGAACCCGAGGAACAGGCTGCCCGTGTCGCCCATGAAGATGGAGGCCGGGTTGACGTTGTAGACGAGGAAGCCGAGGCACGCGCCGAGGATGACGGCGGCCAGCATCGCCCCCTCGAGATGACCGTCGGCCAGGAAGAACAGCAGACGGAAGCCGGCCACGATGGCCGCGATGCCGGCGGCCAGGCCATCCATGTTGTCCAGCAGGTTCAGCGCATTGGTGATCCCGACCAGCCACACCAGCGAGATCAGCATGTCGAGCGCCGGCAGCCCGGTGAACTGGAACTGCAGCCCGAACACGCTCATGAGGGCGGCGGCGAAGATCTGCAGGAACAGCTTGGTCTGGGGCCGGAGCGGACGCACATCGTCCACGAGGCCGACGATGGCGAGGCCGGTGGCACAGGCGAGCAGCAGCCAGACCGGCTGGCTGCGCGGCTGACCGATGGCCACGCCGGCCAGCGTCGCCACCACGATGGCGAGACCGCCCAGCAGCGGAATCTGCCGGCGATGCCAGCGATCGGCCTTGGGCATCGCCACCAGCCCGGTGGCGATGGCCACGCGCTTGACCGCCGGCACCAACAGGAGCGCG
Source organism: Luteitalea sp. (assembly GCF_022842525.1). Lineage (NCBI taxonomy): Bacteria > Pseudomonadati > Acidobacteriota > Vicinamibacteria > Vicinamibacterales > Vicinamibacteraceae > Luteitalea > Luteitalea sp. Next base: position 2,936 of record NZ_JALHPM010000305.1, on the reverse strand, counting down.
GCGACGAACGCGACGACGGCCGGCACGGCCACGAGGCTCCCGGTCACGCCGCGCCTTTCCGGCTGAGGAGCCGCTGATAGAGCACGTCGATGTCGTGGACCAGGCGATCGGCCCCGTACGTCGCGAGGACGTGCGCGCGGCCGGCCAGCGCCACGGCGCGGCCGCGGTCCGGCAGAGACAGCACGTGCAGCAGGGCCGTGCTCATCCCGCTCGCGTCGTCCATGTCCACGAGCCAGCCGCGCTCGCCGTCGGTGACCACGTCCGGCACGCCACCGACCCGGGTGGAGACCACCGGTCGCGCCGACGCCATGCCCTCGATGAGGGCCACGGGCGACCCTTCGTTGCGCGAGGTCAGCGCCACGATGTCCAGGTCGGCGTAGATGCGGGCGAGATCGGCACGCCACCCGAGCAGGTGGACGGCCGCGCGGAACGATGGTGCGGCGGCCTGCACCCTCTGCTCCAGTTCACCTCGACGCTCCCCATCGCCGACGAGCACGAAGTGCGCGTCCGGGCGCACGGCATGCAGCTGACGCGCGGCGTCCAGAAACACCTCGTGCGCCTTGATGGGCACCAGTCGGGCCACGATGCCGATGAGAGGTGCGGCCGGCGCGATGCCGAGCTCCGCGCGCAGCTGACCGCGATGCTCGTCCGCCCGCACGAAGCGGTCGAAGTCGAAGCCGAGGGGCACCACCGAGAAGGTGTCGGCGGTCCCGATCCGCATGTCCAGGAGTTCCTGCCGGACGCGGGGACTCACGGCCACCAACTCGTCGGTGATGCGGGCCAGTCCCCGCTCGATCGCACGGAACACCTGCTCCTTCCGCGGCGAGAAGTAGCCGCTGAGCACATGGCCATGGAAGGTGTGGACGACGACGGGGACACCGGCGAGCCGCGCGGCGACGCGGCCGATGGTGCCCGCCTTGGCAGCATGCGTGTGCACCACGTGCGGTCTGAAGCGTCGCATCAGGCCCGCCAGCGCCCACAGGCTCCGCAGGTCCTGCAGACCGCGAATCTCGCGGCCCAAATCTGGCATTGTCACCAGGTTCTGGAGGACCTGCCCGTGCAACTGCAAGTGGTTGCCCTCGTTCTCGCCCTCCGCTCCGGTCACGAGCATCGTCTCGTATCGGGCCGGGTCGAGGCGCTTGCTGAGCAGGGTGGCATGGATGGCCGGGCCGCCGATGTTGAGGCGCGCAATGACGCGCAGCACGCGGGTCATGCGTGCACCCCGGCGGGGTGGCGCAGCACGGCCGCGAGGCGCGCGCCATTGGCCTGCACCGAGTAGAGACGCGCGACATGGGCACGCGCCCGCTCGCCCATGTCGGCGCGCCGCGACGGATCGTCCACGAGCGCCAGCAGTGCGTCGCGCCACTCGTCCGGCGTGCGGCACAGGATGACGCCGCCGGCGGCGCCGAGAATCTCCTCGTTCGTGCGCGTCCACGATGCCACCGTCGGCGTGCGCGCGGCGCCGTACTGCAGGGCCTTGAGGGCCGCCTTGCCGCGCGTCCAGGCGGTATCGGGCATCGGCATCAAGCCGATGTCGAAACGGACGAGCTCCTCGACCTCGGCCGCGTCGGTCCACTCGACAATCTCGGCCGGCAGGCTCGCGAAGGGGTTGCCGCCGCTGCCGACGAGGCGCACACTCACCTCGGGGCGCGCCGCGAGCACCGTGGCGAGAGCCCCCTCGATGGCCGGCAGGTACTGCGCCGTGGACGGCGTGCCGATCCAGCCCAGCACGACGTGGCCGCCCGGGGACGGGCGCTCCGGAAAGCGCGCCATGTCGACGCTGGTCGGCACGACCACCGGATGGCCGCCGAGCGCCGTCACCACCTCGGCGTTACGCGCGTTCGACGTACAGACGGCGGCGCAGACCTTGACCGCACGCTGCAGCGAACGCGCCAGCACATGCCGCCGGAGCCGGCTCGGCCACCCGCCGCCCTCGGACGCATCGAGGGCATCGTCAAAGTCGTAGACCAGATCACGGCGGCGCCGCCAGAGCAGCCAGACCGCCCAGCTCGGTACCGCCACACGATAGAGCAGGACGCGGTCGTACCGATGCAGACGCCACACCAGCCGCAGGCAGCCGAGCTGAGTCTCCACGAAGACCCGCACCCAGTGGGTCATCCGGCGGATGGGCGACCGGGCGGCGGTCTTCACGCTGCGCAGGGCGGTGGCCCGTGACAGCACGGCCATCGTCTCGCACGCGAGGCCATACGACTCGAGCACAGGCAGGTACTGGAGGACCCGGTAGCGCGGCCCCGGGACGGGCTCTGGCGCAAGCAGCAGACAGAGCACCCGAAGAGTCGGCGTGGCGCCGGCCGGCACGCGGCCCTCGGGCGCTGCGCCCGACGGCGACGTTGTTTCCGCGGACACCATTCGGTGGCATGGTAGCGGATTCCGTTGTCGCGAGGGCGGCACGGACCGCCTGCCTGTGCCTCGTGGCGTTTCTGCCGATTGGTCCCCTGTGATGGGTACGCTCGCGCTGCTGATGATGCTGGCCGGTGGGTCGGCCCTCGAGGCCGCAGAGGTCGCCCGGGCACAGCCGCTCGTGCTCGATGCCGATGGCGACGGCCTCCCGGAGTCGTGGGAGACGGCCTACCAGCTCGACGACACCGACCCGACCGACGACATGGGCGAGCAGGGCGATCCCGACATGGACGGGATCACCAACATGGAGGAATGGCGGGCGGGAACGCATCCGCGCGGGGTGTACACCGAATACTTCGCCGAAGGGGCGGTGGGCCCGATCCTCGACACCCGTCTCGCGGTGGTCAACGCCGACGCCACCCGGACGGCCGTCGTGCTGGTCCGGTTCCTCGCCTCTGCCGGCCAGACGGTCAGCCGTCTGGAACACGTGCCCCCGCTGTCCCGGCGCACCGTCGACGCGCGCGACGTGGCCGGCATCGCCAGCGAGTTCTCCATCGAGATCACGAGTTCGCTGC
>NZ_JALHPM010000304.1:0-4779 GCF_022842525.1 Luteitalea sp. | reverse complement strand
GGTCGCTGCGCAGCGCGACGCGCTTGAGCGCACTGAGCGCGTCGCCCGCGGCCAGCGCGCGGCCGGCGGCGGCGATGAGGGAATCCATGGGGGGAGGTTAGCGCGGCGAGGCGGGAGGAGGAGGCTGGCCGAGCCTGGCCGTGCTTGACCTCGCCAGGCTGCAGTGCCTCGGTGGCCGGCTCCTAATGCGCACGCCCCTACGGCACCACCCGAATCAGGGTCGCCGTGAAACGACCACGACGCCTCGGGCAGTGGTGACGTACATCGACTGGCCCCGCAGGGCGATGCGCTGGGGGAAGGAAAGCACGCCCGGCAGTTCGTCGCCCACGAACCCGCGAACGCCCGGTTTGCCCACCACCGTCGTCACGCTCCCTGCAGAGGTGATCTTGCGGATGGTGTGATTCCAGGAATCGGCCACATAGATGGCGCCTTCGGGCGACACCGTCAATCCGCCAGGACGGTAGAACCTCGCCTCGGCCCCGAGCCCGTCGGCCGAGCCCGCTTCACCGGGTGATCCTGCCATCGTGGACACCACGCCGGCGCGGGTGATCTTCCGGATCGTGTGATTGAACTCGTCGGCAACGAACAAGTTCCCCGATGCGTCCACCGCCACGTCGCGCGGACGGTTGAACCGCGCTTCTGCGCCGATGCCGTCGCTGGTGCCCGAGTCATGAGCGAGACCGGCGATCGTTGTGACGGTGCCGTCCCGCGTGACCTTGCGAATCGTGTGCGCCTCGGTGTCGGCCACGTACACGTGGCCCGAGGCGTCCACGGCGATACCGAAGGGCCGGGCGAAGATCGCGTCCTTGCCCTTTCCGTCGACGGCCGCACCGTGGCGGCCCCCCGCCAGCGTGGAGACCCTGCCGTCCGGCGCGATCCTGCGCACCGCGAAGTGGAGAGCGTCCGCGAGGTAGAGGCTGCCATCCGCGCCTCGCGCCAGGCCGTACGGGGCCTTGAACCGGGCCTCGCGGGCCGGGCCATCATCGATGCCCTCGACACCCAACTGTCCAGCGACGGTGGTGGTGGTGCCGTCGAGATCGACCTTCCGAATGGCTGTGCCGTTCTGATCCGCCACATAAATCGTTCCGTCATCGGCCGTGACGATGCCGACGGGCAGGCCGAATCGAGCATTCGCCCCGGTTCCGTCCACAGGCTCGGACTGCTCGGCCAAGCCCGCCAGCGTCGTCACTTGCCCGAGAGCACTGATGCGGCGAATCGTGTTGTTGGCGCCATCGGCCACATGCAATTGCCCGGCACTGTCGATCGCGATGCCTGCCGGGGCCAGGAATCGGGCGCTCTGCGCGGGTCCGTCCGCGACGCCGCCATCCCGCTGACCAGCCGCTGTCGTGACGATGCCGTCCGGCGTGATCCTGCGCACGGCGTTGTTGCCGACGTCGGTCGCGAAGATGTTGCCGTCGCCATCCACGGCCATGCCGGTGAGCCCGAAGAATCGGGCGGCTGTGCCGGTGCCGTCCGCGAAGCCGGCTTCGTAGACCTGCCCGGCAAGTGTGCTGACCACCGCCGAAGGGGTCACCTTGCGCAGGGCGTATCGGTCGCCGACATAGAGGTTGTTGGCGGCATCGATGGCCAGTGGGCCGGGCTGGTAGAAGCTCGCACTGGAACCGGGCCCGTCCCGCGCATCTTCGGGCGGCCAGCGGCCGGCGAAGGTCGTGACCGTGCCCGTGGGCGCGATGCGTCGGATCACGCCGTTGCTGCTGTCGCCATAGAACACGTTGCCTCGACTGTCGACGGCCAGGCCGGGCGTCTCGCAACCGAACACCGTCCAGCAGGGGCCGAACCTGGCCGCGGGACCGTCGCCGTCGAGATAGCCTGAAACCCCAGGCGTGCCAGCCACGGTGACCACCGATCCGGCCGGCGTCAGGCGGCGGACGGTGTAGTTGCCGTTGTCGGCAATGTAGAGATTGCCGGCCCGATCCATTGCGAGGCCGCCGGGGCCGTAGAACGTCGCGCGATTGGCCGGGCCATCGTCAGCTCCGGCGTGGCCCCTGACACCGGCGACGGTGGAGACGATGCCCTCCGGCGTCACCTTGCGGATCACGTGGTTGTAGGTATCGGCCACGTAGAGGTTGCCGGCCGGGTCGGAGACCGTGCCGGTGGGGAGCCAGAACCGTGCCGCCGAGCCGCGTCCGTTGACGTTTCCCGGCCCGCCCATGTGGCCGGCAAGAACCAGCATGGTGGGCGAAGGGGTGGGGCCGTTGCCCGCGTCGCCAGGGTCCGCACCGCCGCCGCCACAACTGATCAGTATGACTGCCGACAGGATGATGACCGCCCAGCGGCTGTGCATTCCGGTTGCGGTCAGCATCTTCCGGCTTCTCCAGGTTGTGTCCTTGAAAGCATATCAGCGGCCCGCCAGGGCACCCGAGGCATCGTTCGTGGTTGCTGCCCGTTCACGGAGCCGCCCTGCGGCCCCTCGCCGAGGCCGAGCCCTTCGCCCAGATCGACGTTGCGGTGAGCCTCGGCTGAGCGCACAGGTGGCGCGCGTGAGCGCCGGGTGACGCCGCACTGCCATTTCTCGCCACAGCTTGATCACGTCGAGCTCGCGAATGACGCGCGAAGCGCTCCATCTCGCATGAACACACGATGCTACGCGACAGCCTGGGTGTGGCGGCGTAGCATGCCCCGCGCATGGTTCTGCGGGAGAACGCGATGCATGCATGCCGCACCGACAGCGACGAGAGTGGGCGCCAGGCCGGTGCCGTTGCGCATGTGCGCCGGCGTGAGGCCTGCGCCTACCTCGGTTGCGCTGGTTTCGCGGTCTGGCCGATCCGGGGCCACGCCGAGGCGGCGCCACTGCAGCGCGGTCGCCAGGAGTTCGACGCCCTGGCACTCGAAGCCGCGCGGCTCGGGGTGCCCGAGCGCATCGCCTTCCTCAACGCCTGGGTCAACCAGCTCGTCGATCCGCGCGCCGACGCCCCGGCCCACGACGACTGGGCCACGCCCTACGAGACGCTGGCGCGTGGCACCGGCGACTGCGAGGACTCGGCGATCGCCAAGTTCTTCCTGCTGCTGGCCAGCGGCACGCCGGACGCCGGCGTGCGGCTGCTCTATGCCTGGCATAGGCTGGGTGACCGGCCGAGCGACCGACCGGCGCTGCGCCGCGCCCACATGGTGGCGGTGGCGCGCTGGCGTTTCGAGGATCCATGGGTGCTGGACTCGATCAACATGCTCGCCGTTCCGCTCTCGCGGCGCGACGACATCGTGCCGGTGTTCAGCTTCGACGAGCAGCATCTGTGGCGGCGCCTCGACGCGCAGCCGCTGCCGCCGCCACGCGACCGGCTGCGTCCCTGGCAGGCGCTGCTGGGTCGCTGGCGCGCGCAGTCCGCACACTGATCCGGCAAGCCCAAACGGGAGATCTCCAGCATGCCCTACGTTCATCGCAACGCGCGCGGCGAGATCGAGAGCCTGCATCGTGCAGCGACGCTGGACGCCAGCGAATACCTGCCGCAGGCCAGCGACGAAGTGCAGCGCTTCCTCGGCAACGAGGACAACGCCGACGCCTACGCACGCCTGGACGCCGACGTCGTGCGCGTGCTCGAGGACCTGCTCGAAGTGCTGCTCGCCAAGGGGCTGCTGCGCATCACCGACCTGCCGCCGGCCGCGCAGGCGAAGTTCTTCGCGCGCAGGGAACACCGCGATCGCCAGGCGGCACCGGTCACCTTCGCGCCGTCCGGCTTCGTCGGCATCATCGACGACAGCACGTTCGCCAGCCTGGGCGGGCCGGAGACGCCGACCTAGCTAGCGCACCGGCCCGCTCATGACAACGCGGCGCCGAAGAAGCGCATCGTGCGGTCCCAGGCCATCTGCGCCCAGGCGGCGTCGTACTGCGTGATGGCGATGCGGTTGCGGCCCTGTGCGTACTCGTTGGCGAAGGCGTGGTGGGCCAGGTAGCGGTGGCCCTCGTAGCGGACCTTGGCTTCCTTGAACTTGGCCTCCAGCCCGTCGACATTCGCGATCGGAAAGGCACCGTCCTGCGTGGCCCAGTGCGCCTGCAGCGGGATGCTGATCTTGCTGGCGTCCACGTACTCCAGCGGCGGCAGGCCGTACCAGACCACCGCAGCATCGGCCTCGGGCACCATCGTCGAGGCCAGCACCGTCAGCGCGCCGCCCATGCAGTAGCCGGTCACGCCGACCTTGCCGCCGCCGAGCTTGGCAGCCTTCAGATACTGCACCGCGCCGCGCACATCCTGGGACGCAGCGTCGGCGAAATTCAGGCCGCTCATCAGGTGGTGCGCCTCCTCGGCCTCCACCGTGCTCTTGCCGCGGTAGAGGTCGGGCACCAGCGCGGTGAAGCCGGCATCGGCGAAGCGCTGCGCCACGCCGCGGATCTGCTCGTTCACGCCCCACCATTCCTGGATCACCACCACCGCGCCGAGCGGCTGCGCGGCCTCGGCCAGGTGGCCGGTCACGGTCTGCCCGTCGGGGCGCTTGAACTCGATGCTGCTTGCCATGGGCGTCTCCTCGTTGCTGCGAAGGAGGGCGAGTATGTCAGGCTGCGTCGTGGTCCTGCACCTGCAGGGTCGCGACGAACATCGTCCCGTTGGCCGAGCTGCGCGCGATCCGCACCGTGCCCTGCATCGCCGCGACGATCTGCGTGCCGATGGTCAGCCCGAGCCCGGCGCCGCCGCGGTGGTCGCGCCCGGCACGGCCCTGGCCGAAGGGCGCGAAGCTGCCGGCCTGGTCTTGCGGTGCGATGCCCGGGCCGGTGTCGGCCACCGCCAGGCACAGCAGCCGTGCGCCGGCGGGCAGCGTGTCGGCGGC
>NZ_JALHPM010000303.1:0-4820 GCF_022842525.1 Luteitalea sp. | reverse complement strand
GTTCGTCGCTTCGGCGCCACGGTGGTCGCACGCCTGCGTCCCGGCGGCGCCGAGCCCGCGCTGGATCGTGACCCGGCGTGGCGCGCGCTGCCCTCGACGGCATTCCAGGTGACGGTGTCGCACCAGGCACGCGACCTCGGCCGCATGCTGGATGGCGATCCGGGCACACGCTGGGCCACCGCCACCCGGCAGGGCAGTGGCGAACACGTCACCCTCACGTTCGCGCGACCCACCGACGTCGCCCACGTGCGCCTCGATCTCGCGGCACGCAGCCTCGGCGACTATCCGCGCGGTCTGGTGATCGAGGGCGCAGGCGACGACGGGACGTGGCAGACGCTGTTTGACGGCGACATTCTGCCGCGTCTGGGCCTGAGTCTGGTGCGCGAGCCCCGATCACCCGGCATCGACGTGTCCCTGCCGCCGCAGCGCGGCCGTCACCTGCGGCTGCGGCCGACGGGGGAGACCCGGTCGTGGTTCTGGTCGATCCACGAACTGCGTGTCTGGCAGCGGTAGCGACGTCAGGAGCTACACCGGCGATGCAATCGAGACACCTGCCGGGCTCCCGGGTCGCGCGTCTCGTCAGGCACGGGCCCGTGCGACAGGCACGCCGGCGCCCGTCGTCGTGTTCAGGTCGCGCGGTACCTGGCTGCTTGCGATGGCCTGCACCGTGGCGCGGTTGAAGGCCGGCAGGTCATCGGGGTTGCGCGACGTGATGATGCGCTGATCCTCGACGACCTCGGCGTCCTGCCAGTGCCCGCCGGCGTTCTGGACGTCGGTCCGGATCGACGGGTACGAGGTCAGGCGCAGGCCGTCGACGATGCCGGCTTCGACGAGGAGCCAGGGGCCGTGGCAGATGGCGGCGATCGGCTTGCCCGCGTCGTGGAAATCCCGCACCAATTGCACGACCTTGGCGTTGGTGCGCAGGGTGTCGGGGTTCATCTGCCCGCCTGGCAGGACCAGGGCGTCGTAGTCGGTGGCCTCGACGGCGACCACGGGGTGGTCCACGGCGAACGTCTCGCCCCATTCCGTGTGCTGCCAGCCTCGGACCTGTCGTTCGACTGGCGACACGATCTCCACGAGGGCCCCGGCGCGCGTCAGCGCGTCGCGCGGACTGGTCATCTCCACCTGCTCGAACCCGTCAGCGACCAGAATGGCCACTTTCTTCCCCGCCAGCGTCGTCGACATGCCATCTCCTTGGGGGCTCGCGGTGTCTGATCGCCCGGCCCCAACGTGGGGTCCTTGCAAGGGCCGGTCCTGCCATATGCTTGGGTGAGGCAGGGAGTGCCAACCATCGCCATGACCAAGACCAGGACCGAGAAGGATTCGATGGGCCCCATCGAGGTGCCCGCAGACGTGTACTGGGCCGCGCAGACGCAGCGGTCGATTCAGAACTTCCCGATTGGCGTCGATCGCTTCAAGTGGCAGCGTCCCGTCATCCGGGCCCTGGGCATCCTCAAACGCAGCGCGGCGCAGGCCAACATGGAGCTGGGCGAGCTGCCGCAGAGCGTCGCGGAGCCCATCATCAGGGCGGCCGACGACGTCATCGCCGGGGAGCTCGACAGTCAGTTCCCGCTGGTCGTGTTCCAGACCGGGTCCGGCACGCAGTCGAACATGAACGCCAACGAGGTCATCGCCAACCGGGCGGTGGCGATCATGGGCGGCACGGTCGGTGTGGACCGCACGATCCATCCCAACGACCACGTCAACCGCGGCCAGTCGTCCAACGACACCTTCCCGACGGCCATGCACATCGCGGTCGTGGAAGAACTCCACCATCGGCTGTTCCCGTCGGTGAAGGTCCTGCGCGACACGCTGGCGGCCAAGGCCGCCGAGTTCTCGGACCTCGTGAAGACGGGGCGGACGCACCTGCAGGATGCGACACCGGTCACGCTCGGCCAGGAGATCGGCGCCTGGGTGGCGCAGATCGACTTTGGTCTCAAGGCGGTGGAGCAATCGCTCGACGGCCTGTACGACCTGGCGATTGGCGGCACCGCGGTGGGCACCGGGCTGAACGCGCATCCGCAGTTCGGCGATCGCTGCGCGGCCACCATTGCCGGCATCACGGGGTTCCCGTTCCGCAGTGCCGCGAACAAGTTCTTCGCGCTGTCGGCCCACGACGCGCTCGTCGAGACCTCTGCCGGGCTGCGCACGCTGGCGGGCGGTCTCATGAAGATGGCCAACGACGTCCGGTGGCTGGCCAGCGGCCCCCGCTGCGGCATCGGCGAGCTCCTGATCCCCGAGAACGAGCCGGGCTCGTCGATCATGCCGGGCAAGGTCAACCCGACCCAGTCCGAGGCGATGACGATGGTGTGCGTGCAGGTCTTCGGCAACGATGCCGCGGTGGCGTTCGCGGGCACGCAGGGCAACTTCCAGCTGAACGTCTTCAAGCCGGTGATGGTGCACAACGTGCTCGAGAGCATCGGGCTCATCGCCGACGCCTGCCTGGCGTTCAACGAGGGCTGCGCCCGGGGCATCGAGCCCAACCGCGAGAAGATTGCCGAGAACCTCGGCAAGAACCTGATGCTGGTGACGGCCCTCAATCGTCACATCGGGTACGACAAGGCGGCCGCCATCGCCAAGCACGCCCAGAAGAAGGGCCTCACCCTGCGCGAGGCGGCGCTGGCGTCTGGCGACGTCACCGAGGAGCAGTACGCGGCGTGGATCGTCCCGGTGGAGATGACGCGGCCCAGCGAGGGCTGACGTACAATCCGCCGCACAGACCGGGTAGACCCTTCCTTTCGAAAGAGATCTCCGATGGATCGACGCGCGTTCCTGCAGAAGACCACCGCGATGACGGCTGCCCTCGGGTTGCCGGTTGCGGCCGCGGCCCAACCCGCACCCGCGGCTGCTCCGGCGCGGACGCTCGGCCCGGTGACCAAGGCCCGGACCTTCAAGCTGAAGTACGCCCCGCACTTCGGCATGTTCGAGCAGTCGGCCGGCAAGGACCTGATCGACCAGCTGAAGTTCATGGCCGATCAGGGCTTCACGGCGCTCGAGGACAACGGGATGATGGGCCGCACGCCCGAGGTCCAGGCGCAGCTGGGCGAGGCCATGGCCAAGCTCGGCATGCAGATGGGCGTGTTCGTCATCCAGACCGGTGGCAACAACAGCGATCGGTTCACCACCGGCAAGGCGGAGAACCCGGCGCAGTTCCGCAAGGCGTGTGAAGCGGCCGTCGAGGTGGCCAGGCGCTGCAACGCGAAGTGGATGACCGTGGTGCCGGGCGGCTTCGAGCGCAAGCTGCCGATTGGCGTGCAGCACGGGCACGTCATCGACACGCTGCGCGCCGGCGCCGAGGTGCTCGAGAAGGCCAGCCTGGTGATGGTGCTCGAGCCCCTCAGCGACAACCCGGATCAGTTCCTGCGGACCTCGGACCAGACGTACATGATCTGCCGCGCCGTCGACTCGCCGGCCTGCAAGATCCTGTTCGACATCTACCACATGCAGAAGAACGAGGGGCACATCATCCCTCACATCGACTGGGCGTGGTCCGAGATCGGGTACTTCCAGATCGGCGACAACCCGGGTCGCAAGGAGCCCGGCACCGGCGAGGTCAACTACCGGAACATCTTCAAGCACGTGGCGGCGAAGATGCAGGCCGACTCGCGTGACTTCATCTTCGGCATGGAGCACGGCAACGCGTATCCGGGCAAGGACGGCGAGCAGAAGCTGATCGACGCGTACGTCGCCGCTGACGCGTTCTAGCCCATGGTCCCGGAGTGGCAGCAGCGCATGCTGACGGCGCCCGCGGACATCCGCTCCCTGCTGCAGGGCATCAGGCGCGTCGCGGTGCTCGGCGCCCGGCCGTCGTCGCATGCGCACAAGGCGGCCTGGTATGTGCCGCAGGCCCTGCAGACGATGGGCCTCACGATCGTGCCGGTCGTCGTGCATGGGCATCAGGACGCCGAGATCCTCGGTGCGCCCGTGTACCGACGCCTGGTGGACGTGCCGGCACCGATCGACCTCGTCGACGTGTTCCGGCGAGCGGAGGATCTGCCCGCGCATGTCGAGGACTTGCTCGCCGCGGCTCCCCGGGCCGTCTGGTTCCAGTCGGGCATCCGGAACGACGCCGTCGCCGAGCAGCTCGCCCGCGCCGGCATCCAGGTCGTCCAGGACCGCTGTCTGATGGTGGACTACCGCCACCTCGGCCCGGGATGAGCGGCCAAAAAGTCGCGCTTGCGCTCCCCCGGGCACCCGTGTATATTCGCTGTTGCGCGACACGACCCCTTCGCGGGGCGTGACCAAGTCCAAGGTTTGTAGAAGGCCTGGGAAGTTCGCCAGGCCTTTTGCATTGAGTGCCCGCAACCGTTCAGCGCACCGGTTGCCCCCGTCGTGGGGGAGTATCACGACTGAAAAATCAGTAGTCGGTCGGTCCGTGTGGCATGGCGGTGCTCCGATTACCGAACGAGGAGTTCGTTATGCGTACAACTGGTACCGTCAAGTGGTTCAACGAGAGCAAGGGCTTCGGCTTCATCACCCCGGAGGGCGGCCAGAAGGATTGCTTCGTGCACCACTCCGCCATCGCCGGCACGGGTTTCAAGACCCTCGTCGAGGGTGAGCGCGTCGAGTTCGACATCGTTCAGGGCGCCAAGGGTCCGGCCGCCGAGAACGTTGTCCGCCAGGGCCGCTAGGCTCTCGCAGGCGCAGTACCAGGCGGCCGGATCGCGCAAGCGGTCCGGCCGCCTTTGTTTTGGGGGTAGAATCCGCGCACTCCCATGCGCGCCCTGCTGATTGCCACCCTGATGATCGGAGCGGCCGCCGCGGCCGTATCCTCGCGGCCCTCCACGGCCCAACCGGCCACCGCCGCGAAGGCGGGCGCC
>NZ_JALHPM010000302.1:0-4879 GCF_022842525.1 Luteitalea sp. | reverse complement strand
CATGGGCGGGACTCAGATCGGCTTGAAGTACTCGAAGGGCTCGCGGCAGTCGACGCAGCGATGCAGGGCCTTGCAGGCCGTGGCACCGAAGGCGGACAGCCGTTCCGTGCGGCGGGAGCGGCAGCGCGGACACGGCGGCTGGAAGCGGATGACCTGCACGCCGACCGGCGCATCGCCCACTGGTGGCGCAATTCCGTGTGCGCGGAGCTTCTCGTGGGCCGCTTCCGACAGCCAGTCGGTCGTCCACGCAGGGGCGAGCCTCGTGCTGACGCGGACTTCCGCGGCGCCGGCGTCGAGCAGCGCTTCACGGATGGAGGACTCGATGACTCGCGTCGCGGGACAGCCGGAGTAAGTGGGGGTCACGACGACGTCGACCCCGGTCGCGTCGGCGCTGACATCCCGCACGATACCCAGTTCGCATACCGAGAGGACGGGCACCTCCGGGTCCATCACCGCGGCGAGCGCCTGCCACGCCTGTTGCTCCGTCATCATGGCACTCACCATCGGGCGCCCGGATGAGAGCGCTGCAGGTGCTGCATCACGGCCAGCAGATGACCCAGGTGCTCGCTGTGGACACCACAGCGGCCGCAAGAGCGGAAAGGGGTGTCGGCCGGCGGTTCGAGCGTGGCTTCTGCGAGCACGGGGCCGACGGCCTGGCGCCAGCCGGCTTCGAGCGTGGACCAGGCCACGCCGATGCCGGAGGCGGCGACGGCATCGTCCACGCCATCGACAGCAAAGCATTCGGCCATGTAGGGCCACAACGCGCTCAGCGCCTGCGCCATCCGCCGGTGGGACTCGTCCGTGCCGTCGCCGAGGCGCACGACCCAGTCCGCCGAGTGCTCGCGGTGGTAGCGCGTTTCCTTGGCGCTCTTAGCGGCGATGGCCGCAAGTTCAGTGTCCGAAGACGCGGCAAGCCCCGCCCACAATTGCTCGAGGAAGCTGCTGAAGAGAAAGTTGCGCAGGACCACGCGCCCGAAGTCCCCGTTGGGCAGCTCGGTGAGCGTGACGTTGCGGAACTCCCCCTCGCTGCGCAGGAAGGCCAGCTGGTCTTCGTCGCGCCCTGCCCCTTCGAGCCTGCCGGCGTGGGTGAGCAGCAGCCGCGCCTGCCCGATGCAGTCGAGCGCGATGTTGGTGATCGCGATGTCCTCCTCGAGCACCGGGCCGTGGCCACAAAGCTCCGACAGGCGCTGCCCGAGGATCAGAGAGCTGTCCGCAATCCGCAGAACGTATTCCACATGGGGGGTCATCATCGGTGCGGCCCGCCCCTACATGTGGTCGACTTCGTCGGGCAGACGATAGAAGGTCGGGTGACGGTAGATCTTGTCCGCGGCGGGATCGAACAGCTCCGGCTTGGCATCCGGATCGGAGGCCACGATGTGGTCCGACCGGACGACCCAGAGGCTCACGCCTTCCTGCCGCCGGGTGTACACGTCACGCGCCATCTGCAGCGCCAGCTTGGGGTCCGGGGCGTGCACGCTGCCGCAATGCTTGTGGTCGAGGCCGTTGCGGCTGCGCACGAACACTTCCCACAGGGGCCATTCCTTGTTGCTCATCGTCATCTCCTCAGGCGGCCTGCCGCGCTTCGCGCTTGCGCGCGTGGACGAGCGCGGCCTCGCGAACCCACTCGCCGTCTTCCCACGCCTTGACCCGCTCGGCGAGCCGTTCGCGGTTGCACGGCCCGTGACCGTTCACCACGTTCCAGAATTCGTCCCAGTCGATGGTGCCGAAGTCGTGATGTCCTCGGGCTTCGTTCCACTTGAGCGCCGGGTCGGGGAGACTCACGCCGAGCACCCGCGCCTGGGGCACAGTCGCGTCCACGAACTTCTGGCGCAGATCATCGTTGGAAATGCGCTTGATGCCCCAGTGCATGCTCTGGCCGCTGTGCTGAGAATCGCGGTCGTGGGGGCCGAACATCATCAGCGACGGCCACCACCAGCGGTTCACGGCGTCCTGCACCATATCGCGCTGGGCCTGCGTGCCACGCATCATCGCGAGCAGCAGGTCGTAACCCTGGCGCTGATGGAAGCTCTCCTCCTTGCAGATGCGGATCATCGCGCGGGCATAGGGCCCGTAGGAGCAGCGGCACAGCGGGATCTGGTTCATGATCGCCGCGCCGTCCACGAGCCAGCCGATCACGCCGATGTCGGCCCAGGTGAGCGTCGGATAGTTGAAGATCGACGAGTACTTGGCCTTGCCCGAATGCAGCGCCTCGATGAGATCGTCGCGCGACACCCCGAGCGTCTCGGCGGCGGCGTAGAGGTACAGGCCGTGGCCGCCCTCGTCCTGCACCTTGGCAAGCAGGATCGCCTTGCGCTGCAGGGACGGCGCGCGCGTGATCCAGTTGCCCTCCGGGAGCATGCCCACGATCTCGGAATGCGCGTGCTGCGAGATCTGCCGCACGAGCGTCTTGCGGTAGGCCTCGGGCATCCAGTCCTTGGCCTCGATGAATTCGCCGCGGTCCAGCCGATCGTCGAACTCCGTCTGGTAGTCGGCATTCGACGGGGCGGCGCCCGCCGCGGGCTCGTCGCCTTTCGGCTGGGGAATGTCCATCGCCTGGGTGTACATGGCGTGTGCTCCTGATGGGACTCAGTTCTTCGGGCGGCGGTCGATCACGCGCCGCGCCTTGCCGACGACCACGCGCTCGATGGCGAACGGGGCCGTGACCTCCACCGTCGTCGAGACGCCGATGTAGGACTTGATCTGGTGCTGAAGTTCCGACGCGGCGCGCGAACGCACCTCGTCGGCGCGGTCCGCCTGGGGCTCGAGCTCCACCCGCACCGTCACGGTGTCGAGGTGGCCGTCCTTGTCGAGAAGGATCTGGTAGTGCGGCGCGAGCTGCGGCACACGGAGGATCAGCTCCTCGATCTGCGACGGGAACACGTTGACCCCGCGCACGATCATCATGTCGTCGGACCGGCCGGTGATCTTGTCCATGCGGCGCATGGCGCGCGCGGTGGGCGGCAGCAGGCGGGTGAGATCCCGCGTGCGGTAGCGGATGACCGGCAGCGCTTCCTTCGTGAGCGTCGTGAACACCAGTTCACCCGGGCTGCCGTCGGGCAGCACCTCGCCCGTCGAGGGGTCGATGATCTCCGGGTAGAAGTGATCCTCCCAGATGACGGGGCCGTCTTTGGTCTCGATGCATTCGTTGGCCACGCCCGGCCCCATCACTTCCGACAGGCCGTAGATGTCGACGGCGTCCAGCCCGGCGCGCCTCTCGATGGCTTCGCGCATGCCCTGGGTCCAGGGCTCCGCCCCGAAGATGCCGATGCGCAGCGACGAGGCCGCCGGATCGAGGCCCTGGCGCTCCATCTCGTCGACGATGGTGAGCATGTACGACGGCGTCACCATGATGATGTCGGGCCGGAAGTCCTGGATGAGCTGCACCTGCTTCTCGGTCTGCCCGCCGGACATGGGGATGACCGTGCATCCCAGCCGCTCCGCGCCGTAGTGCGCCCCCAGCCCGCCCGTGAAGAGGCCGTAACCGTAGGCGACATGCACGATGTCGCCGGCGCGACCGCCCGAAGCGCGGATGGAGCGGGCGACGAGATCGGCCCAGTTGTCGATGTCGCGCTGGGTGTAGCCGACGACCGTGGGCTTGCCCGTGGTACCGCTGGAAGCGTGGATGCGCACCACCTTCTCCCGCGGCACGGCGAACATGCCGAACGGGTAGTTGTCGCGCAGATCCTGCTTGGATGTGAACGGAAAGCGCGCGAGGTCCTCGTGGGTCTTCAGATCATCGGGGTGCACGCCGTGCGCGTCGAACTTGCGTCGGTAGTGCGGCACGTTGTCGTACGCGTGGCGCACGCTCCAACGCAGCCTTTCGAGCTGCAGGGCGCGCAGTTCGTCCTGGCTGGCGCGCTCGGCGGGATCCAGCAGGTCGGCGGCGGGGATGGGATGGGGCATCGGCGGTGCCTCGGTCGCTTACAGGGGAACGGTCTGGCGATCCTTCAACCGGTAGGAGCGCCCGCGCAGCACCGCCACGAGCACGCCCTCCTGGTTGCGGACCTGCACGTCGTAGAGGCCGGTGCGTCCGGCCCGTGAAATTTCCTTGGCCTCGGCGGCGAGCACGTCGTCGAGGCGGGCCGGCGCGAGGAAGTCCACGGTGATGCCGGCCGCCACCGTGAGCTCGTTGTAGCTGTTGCAGGCGAAGGCAAAGGCGGAATCCGCCAGCGTGGTGATGTAGCCGCCGTGGCAGATCTTGAAGCCGTTCAGCATTTCGGGGCGCACTCGCATGGACATGCGCGAGGTGCCCGGCCCCATGGCTTCGATCGTCATGCCGAGCCCGAGGGAGGCGGCGTCGTCCGCGAGCATGCCGCGACCGACATGGTCGGCGATCTGCTGCGGGGTCAGGGTACCGGCATCACTCATGAAAGGTTCCTCCGCTCCAGCGACGGCGCTGCAGGGCCGGCGAGACGCGATAGCGCTCCTCGCCGAAGTGGGCGCGCAGGTTATCCAGCACCTCGGCCACGAGTTTCGCGCCGAGGCGGTCCGCCCAGGCCAGCGGCCCGATCGGGTAGTTGGTACCAAGGCGCATGGCGGTGTCGGTATCTGCCGCGGACGCGATGCCCTGAGTGACGACGTCCGCGGCCTCGTTCGCGAGCATGGCCACGATGCGCATCACCACCATGCCGGCGATGTCGTCCACGCGGCTCACGACGCAGCCTGCGGCCTGCAAAGCGCCGACGACGCCCTCGTACTCCGCGTCGCCGCACTGATCCGCACGCGCCACCGCGACGCGGCGGGTCTTCTCGAAGTCGAGGGCGAGATCGAGCGTCACGAAGTGCGGCGTCCCCTCCTCCGCCGCGCGGCGTGTGGCCGTGCGACCGTCCGTGAGCGCAAGACGGGCGCTGCCCACGTGGATGGCGGAATCGTCCAGCGA
>NZ_JALHPM010000301.1:0-4908 GCF_022842525.1 Luteitalea sp. | reverse complement strand
AGAGCTAGGCCGCGCCACGCGCCCGCCTCCGGCGGATGTTCGCTCTCACGATGAAATGATCGATCGCCGGGGCGAAGATGTTCATGAACAGGATCGCCAGCATCATCCCTTCCGGATACGCCGGGTTGACGACGCGGATGAGCACGGTCAGCAGGCCGATCAGCAGGCCGTAGATCCAGCGGCCGGTGTCGGTGTGCGTGGCCGTCACCGGGTCGGTGGCCATGTAGACCGTCCCGAACGCCCAGCCGCCGAGCACGAAGTGCCACCAGAACGGCACCTCGAAGAACGGGTTGGTCGACGAGCCGATCGCGTTGAGACCCCAGGCCGTGAGGATCGTGCCGATGGTGACGCCGAGCATGATGCGCCACGACCCGATCCCCGTCGCGATCAGCAGGAC
This sequence comes from Luteitalea sp., assembly GCF_022842525.1. Taxonomy (NCBI): domain Bacteria; kingdom Pseudomonadati; phylum Acidobacteriota; class Vicinamibacteria; order Vicinamibacterales; family Vicinamibacteraceae; genus Luteitalea; species Luteitalea sp. The sequence continues at coordinate 4,511 of NZ_JALHPM010000301.1, read as the reverse complement.
CGCGCCAGCCAGGCACGCCAGCGCCGAGGTCTCGCCCATCGAGCCGGGCACGAAACCGGCGAAGGCGTCCCAGAACGAGAGGCCCTCGAAGCCGGCCAGTCCGCTCGCTGATGCGGCCGCCAGCGCGGTGGCCCCGGTGAAGCCGTCGGGTACCGCGCCGCCGCCGGCCGCGGCCACCCACACGTTGCCCGAGATCTCCGCCGGATAGGCGAAGAAGAGGAACGCGCGCGCCGTGAGGGCCGGGTTGAGAATATTCATCCCGGTGCCGCCGAAGATTTCCTTGCCGATGACGACGCCAAAGGACGTCCCGAGGGCGACCTGCCAGAGCGGGATCGCCGGGGGCAGCGTCAACGGGATCAACATGCCGGTGACCAGGAAGCCCTCGTTGATCTCGTGGCCCCGCACCAGGGCGAACAGCGTCTCCCAGAGGCCGCCCACCATGAAGGTCACGAGCAGGACTGGCAGGAAATACAGCCCGCCGTGCACCACGCAGGAGAGGAACACCTCCGGCCCGAAGGGCATGTCGAGCGCCCGCATGGCGTCCGTCTGCCAGTTGTCGAGCGGCAGTGCGCCCGCCTGAATCGCCAGGTTCGCCTGGTAGCCGGTGTTGTAGAACGCCATGGCGACCGGTCCGGCGAGGGCGACCACCACCAGCCACATCATCCGCTTCATGTCGAGGCCGTCGCGCACATGCGACGGGCCGGTGGTGGTGGCCGCCGGCGTGTACAAGATCGTGTCGGCCGCCTCGTACAGGGGGTGGAATCGCGCGAACCTGCCGCCTTTCTCGAAGTCGCGGGCGGAGCGGTCAAGGAGCCGCCGCAGCATCAGCCCTCCCTCTCAATCGTGGTGAGCAGGTCGCGAAGGTAGGGTCCGTACTCGTTCTTGCCGGCGCAGACGAACGTGCACAGCGCCAGGTCCTCTTCGTCGAGCTCGAGGCAGCCCAGTTCCTCGGCGCGCTCGACATCTTTCGTGACCAGCGCTTTCAACAGGAACGTCGCCGGCAGGTCGAAGGGCATCACCCGTTCGTAGAGTCCAATCGGCACAATCGCACGCAGCGATCCGTTGACCGCCGTCGTCATCGCGAAGCGCCGGGCTGGCCGCCACCGCGACAGGTAGCTGCGAATCGTCGAGTACTTGTTGAGGCCGGCGCCGGCCCAACCCAGCAACTCGCGCTCGCGCCACTCTGGAAGCGCTGACACCTGCCGGTGGTAGCGCCCCAGGTACCCGTACACGGGCCCCATCGCCACGCGGCCCGACAACACCGACCCCGAGACGACACGTACGTCACCCTGAACAAGCGCGCCGCGCGTCAACTCATCCGTCGACGTTCCAATCCGCGTCCGCACAAGACGGGGCCGGGTCACGGCCGGCCCCGCCAGCGACACGACCCTTTCGACGTCGATCGAGCCGCTCTCGAACAGGCTGCCGATGGCCATCGTGTCCTGATACCCGATGTGCCAGACCAGGCGGCCACGGCCCACTGGATCCAGCGTATGAATGTGCAGTCCGACCGTCCCGGCCGGGTGCGGCCCCGCGAAGCGCTCGTGCCTGACCTGCTCCACCGCCGGGATGGGCAGCGAGAACCCGTCCGCGGTGCACAGGAACACCGACCCGTCGGTGAGCCTGGCCAGCGCGGCCAATCCACGCGCGAGGTCTGCCTCGCGGCCGCGGATGACGGCGGCGACATCGGGCGCGAGCGGATCGGTATCCATGGCCGTGACGAACAGCGAGTGGGGAAGCGTCATGGGATCGGCCACCCGCGAAAACGGGCGCGCTCGCAACGCCGTCCAGAGCCCTGACTCGAGCAGCAGTTCACGGACGGCGTCCCTGCCGAGCGCCGAGGGGTGCCGGCCCGTGAACGACGACAGGCGCACCTGATCACCGCGACCACTGCGATCCGCGTCCGACACCTCGATGACGAGCGATTGGAAGGCGCGGCGTTCGCCTCGGTTGATGGCGACCACACGCCCGTCGCCCGGAGCGGTATAGCGGACGCCGGGCACCGTTTTGTCTTCGAACAGGAGCTGGCCGCGGCGGACCTCGTCCCCCTCCGCCACATGCATGGTGGGACGCAGGGTCACGTAATCGTCAGCCACTAACCCGACGCGTGAGCCGCCGGCGCCAGGCTCAATAGCCTGTTCGGGCTCGCCTGCGATCGGAAGCCGCAATCCCTGTTTGATCCGATGCACCGCCATGCCAGGTCTGTCCTGGCCCGTCACCCTGGATACTTGCCGCTGATATACCCCTCGAGGTGGTTGATGGTCTCGCTCTGCGTCTTGACGATGCTCCTGAGGAGATCGCCGCTCGACACCACGCCCACCACGCGCCCGCCGTCAACGACCGGCAGATGCGTAAAGCCCTTGTCCGTCATGATCCACATGCAGTCGCCCACGGTGTGCGCCGGACTCACGAAGACGACCGGGCTCGTCATGGCATCGCCGACCCGGACCTTGTCCGGGCTCCTTCCTGGAAGAATGACCTTACGAGTGCAGTCACGCTCCGAGATGATACCGACGAGCTGGTCATCGGAAAGCACCAGCAGCACTACGATACGGTGCTGCGCCATCACCTGGATGGCTTCGGATACCAAAGCGGTGGGGGGCACCGACCAGACTTCGTGACCCTTGTGATTCAGCACGGATGCGATCGTCGTCTGCACTGGCACTCCTTTGCATCAATCGGCGGACACTTGGTCCCCTCACGGCGAACCCGGCGAACCCGGCCAAGACACGGTTCGACTTTAACAGCGCTTCCCAGTAAAGGCGGCGTCGAAAATCCGACCACTTCGCGTCGGGTGAATCGACGTGTGCGCGCCGGCCGGCAGAGGGGATTCGTCGAGTGGCTCTACGGATTCGCCTGAGATTATCAGCCTAGATCGGACGAGCTGCCTGGCGCGACGATGGAGGAGTCGGATCGGCGTTCCCGGCCGCCACCTACCACTTGAGTTCGGAGGGAGCAATGCCCGTTGTCATGACGCCAGCAACCGCCATTCATCAACCGGCCTTGACGGTGCCACCGGAGGATTACCCCGGCCAACTCGTGCGTCGTGTGCGGGCCGAATACCTCGAGCTACCCGCCCTGTGCCTCACGTTCACTCAAGCATGCCGCCTCTGGGCACTCGATTCGGCGACCTGTGAACGGGTACTGTGGTATCTCGTCGCCGAGGGGTTTCTCACCGTCTCCGCGACGGGCACCTACGTGAGGCCGACGAACGCCTGCTGCCTTGACGCCTCCGGCGGCGCGCGGCGGGCGGCGATCCTCGCCGCGGCGTCTGCGGTCAGCACGGCGCCATGAAGTTTGGCGTGCTCGCGCTCGATTACGACGGCACCATCGCCATCGACGGTGCTCTTGATCCCGAGGTGCGTGCCGCCATTGCGGAGGTGCGAGCCGCGGGAGTGGTCGTCGTGCTGGTGACCGGCAGGATCCTTGACGACTTGCGGCGCGTGGCCGGGGATCTGAGGTTCGTGGATGCCGTCGTCGCCGAGAACGGGGCCGTGCTCGCCTATCCCGCAACCGGGCATTCGATGGTGCTCGGCCCGCCGCCACCGGTTCGCTTCGTAGAGCAGTTGAGGCGGCGCCAGATCGAGATCGCTCTCGGCGCTTGTGTGATCGAGGCGAATGCCGCCGAGGCCCACGCCGTTCTCACACTGGTGCGAGAGATGGAGCTGCCACTGGTGCTGCTCTTCAATCGCGGCCGCCTCATGATTCTGCCTGAAACCGTCAGCAAGGCGGCCGGCCTTCGCGAGGCACTGGCCGGGTTGAGACTGTCCGCTCATAACGCGATCGCGATCGGCGACGCCGAGAACGATCACCGGCTGCTCGAGATGTGCGAGATTGGCGTGGCCGTCGAGTGGGGGAGCAGCGCGCTGAAGGCCGCCGCCGATGAGGTCCTGGAGGGCGAGGGCCCGTCGGCCGTTGCCGACTACATTCGGCGCGCGGCAGCCAGCCCCAGCCTGTCACCGGAGCGAGTCGGGCGGCGCCGGCTCTTGCTTGGGCACGATGCTGCCGGCAGTCCTGTTGAACTGGCCGTCCGCGGCGGCAACGTCCTGGTGGCCGGAGACCCACGGTCGGGCAAATCCTGGGCTGCCGGGTTGATCTGCGAACAACTGATCTTTTATCGGTACTGCATCTGCGTCGTGGACCCGGAAGGCGATTTCACCGGGCTGGAGCAGCTGCCGGGCGTCGTGGTCCTGGGTGGCGATGACCCTCCTCCGCGCGCCCGAGAGCTCATTCGCGCCCTCCGCCATCCAGACATGAGTGTGGTCATCGACCTGTCGCGTCTCGGGCATGTCGAGAAACTCGACTACATCCAGTCGCTCCTCCCTACGCTCACGCTGTTGCGGCGGCGGTCCGGCCTTCCGCACCGGATCGTGGTGGACGAAGCGCACTACTTTCTCAGCGGTGCCAACGTCCATGAGTTGCTCGACCTCGAGTTGGGAGGCTACACGCTCATCACCTACCAGGCGGCGAATCTCCACCCAGATGTGCAGGCCGCCAACGAAACCACGATC